>CAYMRY010000007.1:0-26476 GCA_964393065.1 uncultured Candidatus Saccharibacteria bacterium | reverse complement strand
ACTTAATCTTGAAACCCCGCTTTCAGTGGTGCGAAGCTATTGATTAGAATACGTATTTCGATCTATAATAGTGAGATGTCGGAATCTTTCCTGGGCAGATTAGAAGAACGACGAGTCTTCAAAGATTACTTCGGGCATGCTGATATTGTGGTTCTGGGGGAGGATATTGAGCACGGGTCACACGACAGTACAATTATGTCGTTTATCGAATCGTTCGGATCGCAGCTGAAGGGTATTTTTGTCGAAATCTCTGTTTCATACCAACCCTCCATTGATCAATATCTAGAAACGGGAATTTTCGACGAGCGACTTGAAGATTTTTTTTCAGGTGCTGAACGGGAGGGGAAAATGTTAAAAAAATCACTACTGCATCTTCTCGGCGCAGCGAAAGAAAGAAGTATCAAGGTCATCTGCTATGATGCATCGAAAGAGTTTTCAGAAACGACTCCAACACGGGCTCGTCACGGTTATTATTTTCTATCTGGAGAATGTCGAGATGAAGACATGTTCTCAAATGTCCAGACTATGACCACGAGATGCCCTGGAAAGTATCTTGTAATTATAGGTGGACACCATTTAAGTCATGAGAATTTTGAAGGTGACTTTAAAAATTTTGGTGAGCGCATAAAAGAAGCTTTTGGATCGCGATGTATAACGGTGAGGATGACCGATGAAGCTCACGTGCTTGACGCATCTCAGTCGGAGATTTTTGCAGATGAAATTCTTCTTGAGCGAAAATAGTAAGGGTCTGTTTCGTGATGCACAATCCACATTGTATAGGGGAGGAATAATCGCTCGCGACTTAGTAAAAAAGTGAAGCCACACCCGCCGACTGACAAGCGTCTTTTGACGAAAATCTACCATCTTCCCAACCCGCTTCCTGAGGCTTTGTCTGAGCAGTCGAGTATTCAACAGAGAATCCTTTTTACATACATTTCATTTTGAATTATTGCGCAGACACTACCTCAATCTCACACGTCCCACCTGCGCAGGCGAGCTCGCGGGCTTGTTCGGTTTCGTCGGATTGTTCGTAGGTGATGAGTTTTGAGAAATCAATCTGCGGAAAGTTTGCCGCGAGGCGCTCAAACGTTTCTTTGTCGATCGCTTCGTACGGCGCGAGACGATAGACGTGGTTTTCGCGCGGGAGGAATGAGAGGCCGCCTATGATGTCCCAATTTTTCTCGACCCATGCGACGACTGAAATCCATTCGTCATCACCAATCGAAATCGTCGCGGATGGGTTATGCTCGGTGTAGTTCAATTTCACGGATTTCCAGTATTCAAGCTGTTCGAGCGCGGAGAGGTCGTTCTTAAATACAGAACCGCTTGGCGCTTTGACGGGGAACTCGAAGACGAAGGTGTTTGCGCTATCCACGGATTGCCCTACTTCCGGTTGGTGTGGTACGCCTTGATCGCGCAGGAGTTTGAAGAGAGAGTCTGTCGCCGAGATGCGCACGCGGCGGATGTAGTAGGCAGCGTGGCGCGGATGGAGGCCGGAGGAGCAGTTCAAGGTTTGCGAGACGGTGCCGGAGGGCTTCACGGCCGTGACGGACATTGAGGCAGGGATGCCGAATCGCTTCGCGTACTTTTCGTTTTCTTTGATTGCTGCGTCGCGGATTTTACGCATGGTCTCGGGGTTTCGCGCGGCCGGGGAGTCCCACTGCCCCGTAATGGAAACACCAAGGAGGCGTTCTTGTTCACAGTTTTCCATCCATTCATGCCCGATGTAGTTGAACTTCGTGAGCGTGGATTGGTAGGTGCCGACGAGCGCCGCGAGGCGCGCTTTCTGCACGAGCGTTTTTTCCGTGTCGCTCGCGCGGGCGACGACTTCGGAGAGATTGCAGAATTGTTTTGGCTGGAGGAGAATTTCGCCGCAGGGATTGGTACCAATTTGCCCGATGAATCCGGCACGCTTCGCGCCATACTTTTTTTGTAGGAATGAGAGGCGTCGCTCTGGCATCGTTTTTTCAAGCGATCCTCGATTGAAAATACCTCGCTCGCCAGAGCCGCTTTTCATGAGAGCGATCCATTCATCCATGAGCTCCGTGTTAGTGGGCTTTGTTTCGTAGACGGCAGAATTATTCGCAACCATGCGATGTGGATCGGTGAGATAGAACTGGCCTTTTTTGGCGTCGCGAATTTCAACGTCATCGAGATCAGAGAGGGAAATCATCGCGGTGCGACGTACGCCGCCCGCGACGACGCACTCACCAATTTTACAGATGATGTCGTGTGCGTCGATGTTGCGTAGGCGACGACCCTGGCGCGCGAGTATTCTCTCGCGCGCAAAGGTGAGGAGTGCGCGCAGGGGATCAGGGCCTGATGCTTTTCCGCCCATCGTCTTCAAGCGCGCGCCAGCAGGACGGATGCGCGAGTAGTCGAATGCGACGTCACTTCCTCGGTACCACGTCGTGAGGCCATGCGTGAGAGCGTCGCACCAACCCTCCTTGGAATCGGCGATTGCGTAGGTGGGTAGTTTCTCGCCCGTTTGCTTCGCGATCTGCGGGAGCTGTTGAATGTTCTCGCTCTCTGCGGCGAAGCCGACACCACAGCCTTGCATTGAAAGGTACATAATTTCCGCGAAATCCTCGAGCTTTGTGGGTGCAGTGTAGGTGCAGTTGTACACGCAAGCATTGCACTTGCGTGCGGGGGCACCGGCAAATTGCATGGCGCGCATGGAGGGCATTATTTCCTGACGCACGATTGCGCCGCGTACGTCCGCGTACTCCTTTTCGGTGAGCATATCGCCGAGGTTTTCGCGCATGAAGGCGATATACCGATCGACGGTTTCAACCCACGTCTCACGTCTTTTTTCACTTTCTATCCAGCGCGCGTAGGTGCGCAGGTACACGAATTCGCCAAGCGGATTATCTTTGAAGTACTGTGCGCTTTCTTCGGCGAGTTTTCGCACATGTGCGGGGACGCTCGCGTGGTGACGGCGCTCTTCGGCACGCTTGGCACGAAAGAGAATATAGGCTTTGGAGGTTGCAACATAGTCCGAGAGCATTAATTGCTTCTCGACCTCATCTTGGCACCCTTCAACAGAAGGGAGGAAGTTTTTATAGATCTTCGCGATGCGCACCATTTCTCCAGCCACTTTGTGCGCCACAATCCCCGCCTCCTCGCGCGATCCTTCGCCAGAGGCACTCATGGCCTTGTGAATCGCGTCCACAATTTTCTCGAATACAAACGGCACGATGCGGCCATCCCGTTTTTGGATCTTTGAAAGATGTTTTGTGTACAGACGCCCTGGGGCAGCTGTACGCGGTGTGGATAGTGAGAGAGAGCTCGACATACGCGTGATATATTGATAGTAATCTATATATAATACACATAGACACTTATCTATGCATTCACAAAAAGTGGGGACAACTCGCGCACGTAAGCCAGAAACGGATGAGGATCGTATCTTTAAACGACCGGCGTGGGTCAAAAGTGGCGAAGACATGCTATGCCCGGAGTGCTTTAAGGCGGTGGGAGATAGGAGTCGCTACAAACTCATTTGTACGCTCGGCAAGATGCCAGAAGGTATGACCGTCACTGCACTCACAAAGACGCTTAAATTGCAGCAGCCTACGGTTACGCACCATTTGCAGACGCTTAAATCAGTAGATGCTGTATCAAGTGTGACGAAGGGTCGCGAGCGTATTTATACACTGAACCGTGATGCGCATTGTTTTGAGGAGTGTAAGATTCCTTATTAAGTATGAACAAACTTTTCGATTTGTGGTCTCTTATTAATTACCTCATTGTGCAAGGTTTTGGGCTCGTTCTTGCGGGCCTCGCCGCCGTCATTTTTCTTTTCATCGTCTTGCGCAAATTGCACTCGCTGAAAACGACGCTGATTCTCGGCGCGTTTTTTGTTGGCGCGATGCTTTTCTTTTGGTTTCCGGTTGGTGTGCCGCAGAATCTTGCATATCCGTTTGGTATTACGACCTATGGCCCTGCGGACGGTCCCACACTACCGCTTAAAAATGTATTTACCTTCTTTTCGCACCTCGACTCATTCGAGCGCGTGAAAGATATCGCGCGCGATCCACTCGATGTGCCGCCGGCACTTTCGGCTTCATCGTCGCGCACGGTCGATATTCATATGACGTCAAAAGAAGTGCTTTCAGAAATTGCGCCGGGCGTGGTGATCAATTATTGGACATTTGATGGCACGGTGCCGGGACCGATGCTCCGCGTACGCGAAGGGGATACGGTGAATCTGACATTGAAAAATGACGAGACGAGTCTCCACATGCATTCAATTGATTTGCATGCGGTGACGGGTCCTGGGGGTGGTGCAACCGTGACTGATGTAAAACCGGGAGAATCGAAGACAGTTACCTTTAAAGCGTTGAACGCCGGACTCTACATCTATCACTGCGCACATCCGAATGTGGCGAATCATATGGCGCACGGTATGTACGGCCTCATTTTGGTGGAGCCAGAAGGAGGCCTCACACCCGTTGATCGCGAACTCTACGTCGTCCAGGGCGAGTTTTACACGGCCGGTGCGCGCGGAACGCAGGGTCTTCAAGTAATCGATGCGGGTAAAATGCTCGATGGAAATCCCGAATACGTCGTCTTTAATGGCCGCACGGGAGCAGTCTCGAAAGATACGATTGCGTTCAAAACGGGAGAAAAAGTGCGCATGTACGTAGGAAATGGCGGAGTGAATCTAGTATCAAGTTTCCACGTCATCGGCGAAATATTCGATCGTGTGTATCCGGAAGGAGCGATAGGCAGCGAGCCGCACCACAATGTGCAATCGACAATTGTCCCGGCAGGAGGAGCGACGATGGTGGAATTCACGACCGAAGTCCCCGGAAATTACATTCTTGTGGATCACGCACTCGCGCGACTCGACAAGGGTGCGTGGGGAACATTCTCGGTCCTCGGTGATGCACGTCCGGACATATTCTTCGGGACAACGAGTCCTCATGCAAAGGGGCATTAGGTAACCCACGAGAATGAAAAAGTCACTGCTTCTTTTGTCACTGCTCGGTCTTGCGTTCTCGGGGTACTTGAGTGGCGTTACATATTTTTCCACAACGTGCGCATTCAACGAATCATGTCCGTATGTTCTCGGTTACCCGACATGCTATTACGGCTTCGCGCTGTTCCTCGCGCTCGCGGTAGTTACACTTTTGCTTTCGAGGGGAATACTGGAGAGGGTCAGTGCATATCGTTTAATTACGGCAATCGCAACACTCGGCATTCTCTTTGCTGGATATTTCACAATGACCGAATTAGACACGTTCTTTATAGAGGATATTCGAGCATTCGCGCTCGGACTTCCTACATGCGCGTGGGGACTTATTGTGTATGTAACCATTCTCGTCGTTACACTTCGTGCGCAGGGGCAACCAGAAGCTTTGTAAGTTCAATCAATTTCGTTCGTCTGAACGATTCATGAACCAGATCCTTTTTGGCATTATGGGTGTACTTATGTTTGCAATTACCGGTATTGGATTTGCAGAGGTGCGACTTCAAATGAAAGACGGCGAGGCGGTTGCCGTGAAGTCTGAGGGTGTGGTGGCCGGGGAATCGGCGCGTGCAGAGAATGAAGGCGGCACAAAAACAAACACAGTACCGCCGACTCCATCGAGTGAAAAGACGGTACAAGCCAGAGTAAGTACGCAGGCTGTAGCGGAACCCACGAATGTCGTTCAAGCGCTCTCTGCGGCAGCGCATAAGGTTGAGCGTGCGTACTTTGGGGACGATGAGAGTGATGAATACGAGGATGAGGACGAAGACGAGGATGGAGATGAGGAGGGGCACCGCTCGCGATCGTCTGCGCACACAACGACCGGAGTAGTGCCAAGTGCGCCACAGACAGGTACGGCGAGTGTAAATCCATCGACGAATACGAGTGCGCCCACGCCCACTGTTGCGACGTATTCGATGGCTGAAGTTGCAGCGCATAATAGCGCAGCGAGCTGCTATACCGCCATTGAGGGCGCGGTCTACGATGTCACTTCATACGTTTCGAAACACCCAGGCGGGCAGTCAGCGATTAAGTCAATTTGTGGCGTTGAGGGGAGTGCCGCTTTTGGCGGCCAGCACGGCTCAAGTGGGAAGCCATCCTCGGTCCTCGCACAATTCAAGATTGGTTTCCTTAGATAAGCAGCTATGCTTGTACTTCACATCCTTTCATTTGGATTTGTTCTTGGTGTGACCGCGATCGCGGACAAGGACGCATTTCAGTGGATACGCGGAAAAGTGGAGACACTCGAGGCGACGCGTATGCATCAGTATCACATGCTGATTTGGATCGGTCTCATTACGCTCATCGTGAGCGGCATCGTCCTATTCTATCCGATGCGACTCTTTCTTCTTCAGGATTTGCTTTTTGATGTGAAATTGCTGTTTGTAGGAATTCTTGTGGTAAATGGCATTCTCATTGGGCGCCTCATGCACGTGGCTCTTATAAAGTCGTTTGCGGAACTTACGGGGGATGAATCTCGTGCGCTCTTTGTAAGCGGGGCGATTTCTGTTATGAGTTGGATGTGTGCCGCAGGAATAGCACTCCTCATCTTTTAGATATTGGCGTTGCAATCTACCGGAGTGGGTATACAGTGAGGATACCTATGGTGCGCTGCTCACTCATAATTTTCGGATTGGTAATCGTCGCACTTCTTTGCGCGCCGCTCCTCCTCCTTACGCCCGGACATGACATGCACTGCCCATTTGCACTGGGAAATGCGACGATATGCTCTTTCGACACACTCGAGCATCTCCATCATTTTCAAATCGCGTTTGCCGCGATATTACTCACGCTTCTCACGTTTGTACTTGTAGCTGTTTGGACTACCGTACATGCAGGGTTATCCCCTCCTTCTCGAGAGCGTATCCGTGTTCGTGCGAGAATTTCTCGACGACCGACCTTGTTTCAAGAATTATTTTCCAGCGGTATTATAAACCGAAAAGAACCTCAACGTCTCGTGTGGTAGTTATTATTTCATTCACATTTCATCTATGAACAACACACTTATAGTAGGCATTCTGATGCTCCTTGTGGGCGTGGGACTGGGCTACGGATATTCGCGCTCCACACCAATTGCCGAAAAGGGAATGGGTATGCACCGCATGGGGGATGGCTCAATGATGGGTCAAAATATTGATCAGCACTTTATCGTGCAAATGATTCCACATCATCAGGGCGCGATCGATATGGCGAAAGTAGCGCTCGAGAAGTCTAAACGACCCGAGATTCTTTCACTTGCAAACGGTATTATTGAGGCACAAACGCGCGAGATCACTGATATGACCGCGTGGTATACGTCGTGGTTTGGATCTGCACCGCAAACAGGTGGTATAGGACCAATGGGTGGCATGCACATGGACGGTATGACTGGCGATCTTACAACATTACAGGTCGTGGGTGCGGCTGATTTTGATCGCGAATTTATCGATCAAATGATTCCACATCACGAGATGGCGGTCATGATGGCTTCAATGCTACAAGCGTCCACAGAGCGTGCAGAAATGAAGCAACTTGCGGACGATATCATCACTTCCCAGACACGAGAAATTGAGATGATGAGATCGTGGAGGTCGGCGTGGTACAAGTAAGGAAAAAGAGTGGCACGAAAAAGCCCCTGCGAGGGGGCTTTTTCGTGCACCGATCGGTGAAGCTGAAATTACATCGAGTGCGTATCTCTCTTTAGCCACATAGAGTCGAGCGAGTACTTGCCAGCGCCCGTGATCATAAGCGAGAATGCAGCTGCACCAATGAGCATGATGAACTCATACCCACCACCGCCAACTGCAAAGCCCTTGCTCATGTGTACGGTAAGGAAGGCTACAATCGCAACAATTACGGCAAACTTAGATGCCCAGTGCGTGAGAAGTCCGAGAATGA
The DNA here is from genome assembly GCA_964393065.1 of uncultured Candidatus Saccharibacteria bacterium. Taxonomy (GTDB): domain Bacteria; phylum Patescibacteriota; class Minisyncoccia; order Phycocordibacterales; family UBA2100; genus UBA10103. The sequence continues at coordinate 18,624 of CAYMRY010000007.1, read as the reverse complement.
GTAGGATACCAAAACCAAGTTCGCCGTACCCAACGACATAGGACATAAGGCCAGGTAATGGAATGCCGATAGAAGTAAAGAATCCAGTAATCGCCGGTATGCCTTTTACAAAAACTTTGTCATAGCCATGCCAGGCGAAAATTACTCCCAGAGCTATACGTAATATAAGCGGCGCAACATCGCCCAAGCGGTTAGTACAACCGCACATCATGATTTTATGCAACATGAATCTTTATAAATTAGAACTATGAAGATAGTATACCCCAGATGAAGAGGGTTTCGTATTTGATGAAAGCGGAAGGGGTAGAATAGATTCAACTACATGATCCGTCCGATGGCGCACGAAATATACGAGTGGCCTTTTGAAAGAAGACTTTCTGCTTCCTTTGTTCCAGCCTCAGGGTACCCGAGTGATGCTAGTGTGGTGCGGGCTTTTTCGGCGTCACCCTCAAACGAGACTTTCTGATTCGGGATGTCGATTGCAATCCGCGAGAGCCCGGCTTTTTCGAGGGAGGTAGTAATCTTCTTCTCGCACCCACCACATTTAATATTGACGACTTGAAGTGTATTCATATATTCAGTGTAGCTCTTTTCGTGTGCAGGGCAACCGAGGTGAATATACGTGTACATCCTTTTCTTATGACGACCTCTTGATAGAATGCCTGGATGGCACTTCCTTCACGCGACGAGGCACACGCACTCCTGGATTCCCACGTAAAAGATGAGTATCAGCGGCATCATGCGCGTATGGTCGCAATAGCAGTTGAGGGATATGCGTCCGAGTTCGGAGGTGACCCAAATCTCTGGTACCTTACTGGCCTCCTTCACGATATTGATTTTGAAAAACATCCGGAGGCGCACCCTGCAGAATCACTCAAGTGGTTTAAAGAGTGGAATTATCCGGAAGAATTAATTCATGCTGTTGAAGCTCATGCGTACGGGTACAACGGATTTACGACACATCCGCAGACAAAACTTGCCGCCGCACTCATGGCATGCGATGAAATGTGTGGCATCTTTTATGCGTATCGTAAACTCAATCCGATTTCGTATGGAACGATGAGCGCAAAGTCAGTACGAAAGCGCTTCGACGAACCACGCTTTGCGGCAAAGATCGAACGCTCTACAATCGTGCGCGGTTGTGAAGCGCTCGGTGTGGATATCGATACACATATTCAGAATCTGATTGTGTCACTCGGGCGAATATGATGTGGGGGCTTTTTCTGTGTATCAGTGTTCTTGCACAGGCAATTGCGAACGTAATGAATCGCGTCGTGATGAAAACGGCAGACAAAGGAATGTGGGAATATGCCGCGCTTTCGCAAATCCTCACTGGCTGCATCATCGGAATCTATGCGCTCGCCATAGGATTTGAAATGCCGCCTCTTTTTGAATTATGGTCGTATTTTCTCGTAGCGGTTCTCTTGAATGTTGGTGCAAATATATTTCAAAATGAAGCTCTACGTACTGCGGAAGTTTCGTACTTTACCATCTTTACCTCTGTTCGGATTCTTGTTTCCGTTGCCGCTGCGTTTCTTGTGCTCGGTGAGCGTGTGACTCTATGGCAAGGGTTTGGCGCAGTCATCATGATTGCGGCGATCGCCGTTGCTTTCAGTCGGCATTTCGAGTGGAAGTGGGAGTCTTGGATGGGGAATGCGATTTTGTATGTGCTCTGTAGTGGCTTGGTATTTATCGTTGATGCGCGAATTGTGAGCGAGACAACGAATGTTTCTTCGTATATGGCGATAGCGTTTTTTGTCCCTGGCGTCCTTACGGCCCTCATGCGTCCGCGTATTATCCCTGGGATGCTTCGCCTCGCGGTATCTCGACACATTGTTACAATGAGTATTTTTAGCATTTCGTATGGGATTATGGCGGTTACGTTGTGGCTTGCGTATCAATACGGCGCTACCGCCTCGCAGATGGCGCCACTCCGTCAATCGGCGGTTATCCTCACCGTGATTTTCGCTATGCTCTTTTTGAATGAGCGCACGCACGTCATGAGAAAACTATTTGCGGCCCTTCTAGCAATCTTTGCTGTTTATTTAATAACTTTAAAATGAATACATGAAAAAGGGGGTTGATTATATCGGGGTTGGGGTCGGTGTTGCGCTCTTTAACGACGAAGGAAAGATTTTGATAACCAAGAGGGGACAAAAAGCACAGAACGATCGCGGAAAATGGGAAATTCCAGGTGGCGCGGTTGAATATGGAGAGACACTGGAGGATGCTGCTGTGCGAGAAATAAAAGAAGAGAATGATGTCGATATTGAAGTCGTTGAGCTGCTCGGTATTTACAATCACCTTTTGAAAGAAGAGGGGCAGCATTGGGTCGCGCCGACGTTTGTCTGTCGCCACGTGGGCGGTGAGCCAAAGATTATGGAACCGGATAAGTGCGAGGCGGTAGGGTGGTATTCAGTTGATGAGGCATTAAGACTCGATCTTTCTGATATTACGCGACACAATGTGGAACTTATTGTTGAAAAGTATCCCAACGGATTTCGATAATTCTGCCCGCAAGTTCCTCTTGCGCGTAATACCCCACGCCGTGGAGTGTTACGCGCATGAGTGATTTTTGAGTAGAAGTCGACTAACTTTTCTTGCCGCAGTTGCTTTCTCATATAAGAGAAACGGGATAGAATACAACGATGAGTTTCCCACTGAAAACCCTCCTCGGATTGGTGCTTTTTTGTACTCTTTTAGTTGCTGGGTTTTACACCTTCAATGCATTTATCTACAACGAAAAGCAAGGTGGTAGCGAGGATTATCGCGCAGCAACGTTTACGATAGACGGTGCGCCAGTCACTCTTGTAAACGGCATTTCGGAAGTAAAAGGATTGAATGACTCGGCTACTGTGACGCGTTACTTTGGCAACGAGGCTAAGGGGGATTTGAATGATGATGGAGTCCCGGATATGGCTTTTTTGGTGACGCACAATGGTGGAGGCTCCGGGACGTTTGTGTATGTCGTAGTGGCGCTTCAAAATGCAGTCGGGCGATATAATGGCACAAACGCGATTCTCCTCGGAGATCGCGTTGCACCCCAGACGACTGAAATCCGCAATGGCATTCTGATCGTAAATTATGCCGATCGCAAACCGGACGAGCCGATGACGGCGCAGCCCTCCGTGGGCATCTCGCAATATATCTATTACGACGGCACACAACTCATTGCGGTGCCGCCTGCCGGCCCCATCTCGATTGAAGGGGAGATGGTGTGTCTCGCGCACAAAGATTCAGAAGGTCCGCAGACACTTGAGTGCGCGTACGGGCTTCATGATGCATTCGATCGCTACTTTGCGCTTTCTGATACTGATCCTGAATACAAAAATATCTCACGTGTACCCATGAATACCCGCGTCAAAGTTGACGGAATCTTTAAGCTTCAACTCGACTCAAAGTACAAAGATATCGGCATAATCGAAGTTGCGAACATAACACCGCTTTGAGTTCAACATGCGTTTGGTACACTCATCAATATGAGCGAAGAAACATTTAAAGTTTCCGGCGAAGACCTCTTGAAGACGGTGAAGAGAATTATTGCTGAGGGAAACGCTCGGCGCATCAGTATTAAAAATGAGGCAGGGGAGACGATTATCGAATTTCCGCTCACTCTAGGAGCAATCGGAGCATTACTAGTGCCACTTCTTGCCGCTGTTGGTGCGATCGCAGCACTTGTTGCGAATTGTACGATCGTGGTTGAAAAGCGGGTATGAAGGAACACCTAAAGGCACTCGCGCTCCTCCTCGTTGTAGGAGCCGCTTTGTGGTATTTCTTTGCGCCCGGTGAAGTGCTACCCCCGCAGGCGTTCTATGGAGAAGGTAATCTGGTCAAAAATAATCCGGGCCTTACTCCTGATGTATGGTATCTCGTGTACGAGGAACCGGGATTCCCGGGGCTCTCCGTACCGCTCTCCTTTGATGCAAATAGTCAGTGCGAGCTAGAGGGGAAGACTTCATTGTGTAATCTTTCTTTTTTGCAGGGGGATCGCGTGAAAATAACGGGAGGGCGCGTTGGCGACGGAGTGCTTGTCGAGAAGTTGGTCTTCGCAGCTCCCAAAGAGCGCGGAGTTCCCGTCCATCTTTTTTACTACGACAAAAAGAAAGACACTGATACTGGCGGGAATATGTTGTGCTCGGAGAGATCGCTCACGTATGTCGAGCGCGTACTTCCAAGTACCGCAACACCTCTTGCTGATACGCTGCGTCTACTTTTGCGCGGAGATATATCTGAAGAGGAAAAGGCGAAAGGAGTATCGAGCGAATTTCCACTCATTCGTGTGCGGCTTGAAAGTGCAACAATTCAAAACGGTACAGCGACGCTCACATTCTCAGACCCCGATCACAAAACTTCTGGTGGTGCCTGCCGCGCAACGCTCTTACGTGCCCAGGTAGAAGCAACCGCCCGCCAGTTTCCGGAAGTGAAAGAGGTGCGCATAGTTCCTGAATATATTTTTCAGCCGTAGTTCAATCGTAAGGGCGCCCTTAGGGGGCGCCCTCTTTGCATAGTGTGCCGTTCGCTCATCTAGTGCGCCGGCTTGAGGTTAAAATACTTCGTAATTTTTTCGAATAGAACTGACGCTCCGCCAGCGCGATCGATATCGCGTGCAATCATGCCGTGATTCCGTTCGTCCGGACACAAAATCTCATGTCCCGTAAAGTGGTGCTGGCCGTCTCCGACGAGGCGCAACGTGCATCCGTATTCGATTACTTCAATGTGCAGCGCTGTAAGTTTACTGTTCTCGTCGTGCATGAGTTTGAAACTGTACGCGGTGCGTGTTTGGTCGGAACTTTGCGCATACGTCGGCACCGTCGTTGCGAGGGAGAGCAGAACTGCAAAGAAGAGTCTCATAACAGCCTCTTTTTTCACGTTGATACTATGTACACAGTACATCGTGGGTACGGATTGTCCATTTTTTCGCGATATTCACGCCTTCATTTTGGTAGTAGAATGAAGATATGACTAACTCACTGAAAGTGGGGTTGCTCGGGGGATTATTACTTATCAGCTTAATTGTACCGATCGTAGTACGTGCGGCGGAATTTCGCACAGGGGATTCGGTTACATTTGGGAGTGGCGAGAGTATCGTGAACGACCTCTACATGGCTGGCGGCACGGTTACGAGCGCGGGAACGATTCAGGGAGATTTGACGGTCGCGGGCGGGACACTTCTCGTTAATGGTCCTGTTTCGGCTGACTTATTTGCAGGTGGCGGGACGATCACTGTGTTAAGCGAAGTTGTTGGTGATGTCCGTGTCGCGGGCGGAACAATTGTCATTCAAGGCCCCGTTCAGGGTGACGTGATTGCAGCGGGAGGACAGATCACACTTGCTGGTCCAAAGATTGGTGGGGATGTTGCTGTTGCGGGTGGATCCGTATCCATCGATGCTCCCATTACCGGTACGCTGCGCGCCGCAGGCGGAGAGGTTCGCGTCAACGCACCTGTTACGGGGGATGTATTCATCCAAGCGGAGACCGTTGTTCTCGGGCCGAAGGCGGCGCTTAGCGGCAAGCTCACCTATAGTGCAAGTAAAGAATTGAGAAAAGACGAAGGCGCAACTGTCGTTGGTGAGACGAAATATACGCCAAATCCTGACGTGCGCGGTGCCGCAAAGGCAGGGATGGCTGCATTTCTCTCGCTGTGGGCTGTCGCGAAGTTCTTCATGATCCTCACCGGCGCACTTCTCTTCGGGCTTCTTTTCCAGCGCTATTCGCGAGAACTGGTCGCGACAGCTGCGACACAGCCGCTTATGGAGATCGGCCGTGGCGCGATCATATTCATCGTGGTACCTGTTGCGTCGTTTATCCTCTTGATGACAGTGATTGGGGTACCGCTCGGAATCATGGGGCTCCTCGGCTATGCTTTGCTTCTTATCGGAGTCTCGCTCCTTATGCCGATTGTTCTTGGATCGGTTGTGTACAAGTGGATGGCGAAGACTGCAGGGTATGTCGTCGATTGGAAAACAATCTTCCTCGGCGTTGCTCTGTATTTTGTGCTCTCACTTATACCAGTGCTCGGCTGGATCGTTAATTTCGGCGTCTTTCTGATTACGCTTGGCGCGATGATGAACATTAAGTGGGCGATTGCGAAGGAGTGGCGGTAGAGTCGCGAGGTGGCGGGAGGGTTGCAGTTGGTCGATAAGCCAGTGTGGTATTCTTAGGAAACGGGCCGCGGCCCGTTTTCCTATGAAAATACAACGACGCGTACTTACCGTACTTTTCGGCACACTGATGCTCGACATGATCGGCATTGGCATCATTTTTCCCATTATCCCGATTATCTTTACTGATCCCTCCTCACCCGCATTTCTTCTCCAGGGGTACTCTCAAGGAATGCAGTTTTTCCTCGCGGGAGCCGTCGCCGCGATTGCGGGTCTTATGCAATTTATCGCCGCCCCAATTTTGGGTGAACTATCAGATGCGTATGGTCGCAAGCGGCTCCTTACGCTCGGTGTCGCGACGCTCGCTATCTCGCAGCTTCTTTTTGGATTTGGCATTGAAGTGGCGTCGCTCGCCCTCTTATTTGTTGCACGAGCGGTCGGTGGTTTAGCGGGCGCCAATTTCTCAATCGCGCAGGCGGCGATCGCTGATGTGACCGAGCCGCACGAGAGAGCAAAGAACTTCGGCCTTATCGGCGCGGCGTTTGGTCTTGGATTCATTATTGGCCCTGTGCTTGGCGGCTGGGTCGCGGGTATGACGGGGGATCCCGCGTCTCCTTTTTGGCTCGCTGGAGTTCTTGGCATTATAAACGTCGTCTTTATTTCTCTTTTCTTGCCTGAAACGAATCGCACGCCCCGCGCTTCCACCTTTAGCATCTGGAAGGGTCTCCACAACATTCGCGAGGCGTTCACCGACGTGGATGCGCGCCCCGTCTACACATCAAGTTTTTTGTATATGTCGGGCTTCGCGTTCTTTACGACCTTTATCGGTATCCTTCTCGTGAATAACTTCGGTTTCGACGAAAAAGGTGTCGGTCTTTTCTTTGGTGTTGTGGGGTTCTGGGTGGTGCTCGCGCAAGCGGTGGTGATTCGTTTTGTGAGTGCGCGCTATTCCGAAAAGCAGGCGCTCAGAGTATCGCTCCTTTTGCTCGCCGCCACGATTGCGGTGTATCCCTTTGTTCCCTCAGCGTCGCTTCTTTATGTCGTCATTCCGTTTATGGCTGTCGCGCAGGGACTATCCATGGCCAACATGACCGCGCTTGTTTCAAAAAGTGTCTCAGAATCAAAGCAAGGAGCTGCGCTCGGCATCAACGGCTCGCTCTTGGCCCTTTCCCAGGGTGTCATCCCACTTGCGGCAGGAGCAGCGTCCGGTCTCACCGGTATTGTCGCACCATTTGTTGTCGGAGCGTTTGTGGTTGTAATTTCGTGGGTGGTGCTTTTTAAAAAATAAACTCAATTGAATATAGGCGCCAATCGTGCTCTAATCCCGTGCAGTTGCTCCAAACGAGGAAGGAAAATTCGTGGAACAAGTCTCGCATACGTTGGCTGCGCGCATGGCTGCACGCATTCTGGACATGGTTGCTTCCAATCTCAAGGGCATCGTTCAATTTACCGACAAAGGTAACGCGTATGGAACGCTCCATATTCGCGGTGAGGATAGCTCGCCGTATCCACTCTTCATGACGGTGTTCTATGGTACAGAACCAGAGTCTCGTACTCGATCGTATCGATTGGCACCAGAGAAAGCGGACCGGCTGGCAGGTCGTCCAACAGATATAGCGAGCTTCCAATCTAGGAATCCAGAGCGCGAAATGTATGGCGGTGCTATACGCATTCCTCCGGGAAAGGGAATTGGGTATCTTTCGTGGTCGGGATTTTCTGAAGAGGAAGACGAAGCGTTTATGCTCTGCATTGCGGTTCGTGCAGGTCTCATGGATCCTTCGCACGGACAAATGATCGCGACCGCTACCGAGAATAAGAAATTCGATGCGCTTTTACCACAGGTCATGCCAATTCGATAGAGCCATGAATCACTTCAGGCTCGCGTGAGTGCATAAAATCAGCCCCCGAGATGCAATCTCGGGGGCGCTACTGTTCGGTGCGTCTAGAGAAGTTCACCACCCATGGGGCCACCTTCTCCTCGACGAATTCTTTCTATGTATTCGTGGAAGGGCTCGACTTGACCTTGATCAATGAGCCAGCCCTCAGCGTCGGGACGACCTGGTTGCCTTACGAGAAACCACACATGCCCGCACCTGTCACATTTTAGAGTGCGCAAAGGACAAGGATCTAATATATAGCCGAGGTCGTGATCTTCGAGGTGTCCTTGGCAGTCTTCACGGCCGCAGACATCGTCGCTTTTCTTGGACATGGTATATCCTCACATAGTTATGCCGCATGACACTTTACTCTGAGGAGGATATTTCGCAACTCGGTAGCACGCACTTAAACTGCGGTACAATGTTTGGATGAGTCACGATCATCATACCCACGTGTCGAATTTTTTAAAGATCCTGATGGCGCTTCTTATCGGTGCACTCGTCTATATTTTCTGGCGCGCGTCGAGAGGGTAGAAAAGTGTACGTATACGAGGGGGCACGATAGAGAGGCGGGCGGCAAAGCGCCCCACGCTTTGCCGCCCATAGACATCTTCATGAAAGTGTTGTCTTTTCATTCGCGATCGGGTATCCTGAACATATTCTGAATACGTCGGAAGTACCGTTTGCACAGGGTAAGAGGCTCGTATCACTAACGTCATTATGTACATGCACCAATCTTCAACATTTTCTATTTCCGCTTTCGGAGCGGGAGTATTACTCCTCTTGCTTACCTCGCTCCCTACGCAAGCGAATGCCGCAGTGTGGTCGCGTCCATTTGAAATCTCTGGATGGATTCCCTATTGGAGGGCTGCAACAGGAACCGCCGACATCATGCCGTACCTTGATCGCTTCACCGAAGTGAATCCCTTTGGCTACACTGTTACCAAGGACGGACGATTGAATGATGCAGCGGTCCTTTCGCAAGAACCCTGGGTCACGCTCAAAAAAGAGGCAAAGGCGCGGCATGTACGTTTTATACCGACCGTCATGTGGTCGGATGCTGATGCGATGCACGAAGTGCTCAGCGATCCTAAAAGGCGACAGCTCTTGGTGCGAATGATCGTCGACGAGGTACGCGTAAATGAGTTTGACGGCATTGATATCGATTTTGAGGGCAAAAAGCTCGAAACGGGTCCGCATTTCTCAAAGTTCTTGCAGGAACTCTACAAAGCTATGGGCGACAAATGGGTGCAGTGCACCATAGAATCGCGCACACCACTTACGGATTTGTATCCCGACGGCAATCCTCCGAAAGACGCGGGAAAGTACGTAAACGATTTTAAGGTCATCAATAAAAACTGCGATCGTGTTCGCTTCATGACCTACGATCAGCAGACGGTGGATCAGAAGCGAGAAAGTGAAGTCGATGAGCCGTACGGGCCGGTCTCCGACACAAAGTGGGTGGAAAAGGCGATCAAGGAAGCAATGAAGACGATCCCTGCGCGCAAAATCGTGCTTGGTGTTCCCACGTACGGATATGAATGGGATGTAAAGACCTATGCCAACAACGAACATACGTACGATCTTTTGTGGACGTTCAATCCGAAATACGGACTCGACCTCGCCGAAAAATACAATATAACGCCGGGGAGAAACGCTGGCGGGGAACTGGGCTTTACCTATTTCCCTGAAGGAAGCGCGCTCTCCTTGCCGCGCCCGCAGACTCCGTGGCCATACAACCTCATTGCCTCTGCTGCCTCGGCACTTACGACCGCTCAAAACTCAAATATGTCGTATCGCATGGTTACCTGGCAAGACGCACAGGCAATAGGCGACAAAGTCGCGCTCGCAAAAAAGCTCGGTATCCGCGGCGTCGCTGTCTTCAAGATCGACGGAGGTGAAGATCCGAAGATGTGGGAGGTGTTGAAATAATTGCCAGCGACTGCACGATCCCTCACGTATCAACCTTAGAGGCGTCGCCTCTAAGGTTGATTTGCTATCGAAGAGAAACCGTCCTCCAGTTTGGCTTTTCACTTGCGCCTCACGCAGGGTGCGAGAAAATGGGGTATGCGGTCACGAAAGGACGATGCAAAGGGTACGCTTGCGGATGCGATAGGAATGCGAATCGATACGATTTTTCAAAGTGACGTAATGCCCCAACTCAAGCAGCTCGGACAGTATGCGTATGGCGCCTTGGTATGTGCGATGGCAATCGGCGGTTTTTGGCTTGCCTTTACGCTCACCGGCGTCGAAACGCTCGCTGACTTGCGGCCGCGCCTGCACGCAGCTATCGGCTCGCTCGGTGTTTTTTTTGGCCAGGATGGGACACCTCTGCCAGTAACAACGTTCAGCGCTCCGGGAATGGTAACAACACTCGACGAAATCGAGGTAATGTCTCCAGTCTCCGCGCGTGTGCTCGAAGTCGCCGTAAAAGAAGGGCAGGAAATACAGGCGGGTGCGGTGATTGCGAAACTCGATGATAGTGCCGCGCGTCGCGCGATAGCAACAGCGCAAGCCGAACTTACTGCCGCAAAGAACGCGCTTGTTGATGGCGAGAAAGTAGTAGTGCCACTACAACCGACTCCACCACAAGCGGCGCCAGCAACGCCAAAAGATACGAGCAAAGAGGAAGCAGCGATTGTCCTTGCCCTCGATCAGGGGTACACATCGGTCGCAGATACTCTCGTCAACATGCCGTGGATATCTGATGGTATTGGTGACATTCTCTACGGCGACGAGGTGAGTTCAAGTGGAGCCCAGGAAAATATGTATGCGTACGCCGATATGGTGAAGCAGTCTTTTCCCGAGGTGACGCGCTATCGCGAAGCGGCCGCTACGAGTTACGGTGAATCGCGTCTTGCCTATACTCACGCACGCACGTCGTACGAAAAGGCGCAGCGCAATTCACCACCTCAGACACTCGAGGCTTTGATGAACGAAACGTACACAATGCTCCAGAAAAACGCCGACGCTCTCAAAAAGACCAACGAATTTCTCGTGTATGTACGCGAAGGTCTTCAAAATCAACAGCGCGAAATTCCGACTCCGTTACCTGAAGCAATCTCCGGTGTTTCCGATCGCATCCAGACAGTGAATGATAATATCGATGCGATGCGAAACGCGCTCACGGCGCTGCGCGAAGCACACACCGCGCTTGCCGAAGCGCAGGTTGTAGAGGATCCTCAAGAAATAGCGATTATTGAGACACCAACACCAGTAGATACGACATCACTGCAAAGCCGCGTGAGTGAAGCCGAGAGAGCACTTTCTCTCGCGCGCGCCGAGCTCACCAAATATACCGTCCTCTCACCTGCAGCCGGTAAAGTCGGCAAAGTGGATGCACGCAGAGGAAAGGCGGTGGTTAACGGCGAGATTCTTGTACTCCTCGTATCGTCCGATACAATCGCGCGCGTCTCGCTTTCGGAGTCGCAAGTAGGGAATGTGGTGATAGGACAGGAAGCGCGCGTTACCTTTGATGGTGTCGAAGGACTCGAAATAAACGGTAAAGTACTTAAAGTGGACTCCCGAGCAACGGTCGCAGAGGGTGCGGTTGTATTTTATGCCTACATAGGCTTTACGGGGGATAGTTCCCGTGCACGATCTGGGATGACCGTCACAGGGCATTTTAAAGCGAATTCCATACGTGAGTAGCGAGCTCTAATTCCCCGTCTTCATACGTGCCTCATGCGGTGAGCGTACCATGAACGTATGAACACGTTCATGGTACTTTTAATCGTTTCCGGTACGGGGCTCGCAGGCATTGTACTCTCGGCTCTCGCCCTAACTCTCATGGGATACGCGCTGCGAGCACTCACGTATCTTTTAAACGACGTGAGAGAATTCGACGAGCTCTTCGCAGAGGCTCTCAAGGAGTTGATCGCTATCACCGAATCGATTACGCGGTTTGAACTACCCGCTGCTCCTCCTGAAGACGTCGTGCAAAAACCTGCATAACTTCATGTTCTTATAATCTTGTTCCTTGTATACTAGAAGGGTGGATACTGTGGTTTCCGTTGCGATCGTAGCAGCCTCAATTGCGCTTTGCGTTGTAGCGATAGTGCTGCTTGTAGCACTCGCGTACCTTATTCGCATATTGGCAATTGTGCTCACGGGAGCGCGTCGCCTGGATTCGTCGCTGCGTTCTTTTTCGGGGGATGTACGCTCGGTCATAGCAACGATTATGCAATTTGTACCGAGGCTCGGAGGGGATTCGAGCCGCAAGGAACGTAAGAAGAAATCGCAGTGACCTTTATTAACCGAATTCTGATACTCGAAAAACGAATACTATGAAAAAAACATCTAAAGTAGCTCTCGGCGCCGCAGGGGTAGCCGCGACCGGAGCAGCACTTGCTGCCGCATATTATCTGTATGGCTCTGAGGATGCCAAAGAGCATCGCAAAAAGCTTGCTGCCTGGGCAAAGACCGCCGAAAAAGAAATTCTGAAAAAAGCTAAAGAGCTCAAAAACGCGGCGATGACCGACGAGACCATAAAGGGAGTGATTGCGGAAGTGGCACGCCGCTACGAAATGACCAAAAAGATTGATCCGAAAGACATTCGCGAGTTTGTGGGTTCAATGCAAAAGAGCTTTCGCGAAGCAAAAAAGTACGCGAAAGGGGCACTGAAAAGCACTTCATCGAAAAAAGCCGCACCTAAAAAAGCTGCCGCAAAGAAATCGAAGGCATAGCACTAAACGGGGAAAGTGCTCGAGCTATTGTAGGGGGAGGACAAATCGGCCGCAGCGTGCGGCCGATTTTGCGCTTCCCTATGTAACACACTAGCGGCCGATACCTTTGTATGCGATGCCTGCGTCAATAAAGAGTTCTTTATTGAGACAATTCTTTCCGTCGATGACTACGTTGACGCCATTAGTGAGGAACGTCTCTGGGGTAAGAGATCGAAATGCCCGATGCGCTGTTGCAACTATCGCTCCCACAGCACCCTGGAGCGCCTCGTCGACGCTGGAAACCTGGGAGTGATGGAGGACATACGGGTCAAATGCGACCACTTCTGCCCCTCGTGCAATCAGCTCCTCGATAATTTTCTCCGCCGGGCTCTCGCGCATATCGTCGATGTCTGCCTTGTAGGCAAGTCCGAGAACGGCGATTTTTGCGCCTTTCAGAGTGAGACCTCGTTCTTTCATAGATCGCTCCAAAAGATCGACCGTGTGGATCGGCATACGGTTGTTGATCGAGCGCGCGAGTGAGAGAAATTCATGATCAAAGCCGTTGCGTTTTCCTTCGGCAATCAAGTAGTACGGATCGACAGGGATGCAGTGTCCACCGACACCGCACGAAGGAAAGTGCGGCATGAAGGCAAACGGTTTCGTGGAAGCGGCTTCAATCACATTTACGGTATCAATACCAAGACGATCAAAGGAGAGTGCGAGTTCGTTCACAAACGCGATGTTGATGTCGCGAAACGTATTCTCCACAATTTTGACGGCCTCTGCTTCTTTGAGGGAGTTCATTGCTCGGATGTTACCGGTCAATATCGAAGAGTAAAACGTAAGGGCACGTTCAAGACCTGTTTTTGTACTTGATCCGACGACGCGGTGGATATTCTCGACGTTCCATTCCGGGTCGCCCGGATTTACACGTTCAGGGCAGTGCGCAAGTTCAAAATCGACACCTACTTTCAGTCCCGTCGATTCGAGAATGGGAAGAACAATCGTATCGCAAATACCCGGATTCACCGTACTTTCAATAACAACAAGTGATCCTTGAGCAAGGTGCGGCAGAATGCCCTCGCACGCTTTTTCGAGCGGTGTTAAATCGGGCGAGTGATCTTCACGCACTGGAGTTGGTACACACACGACGATGATCTCGCTATCCTTGACGCGCGAGAAATCGGTGGCGGCTTTGAGCTTCGTTTCGGCGAGTCCTTTCGTAATAGCTTCATCGTAAAAAGGAGAGACACCGCCATTGATAGAAGCGACGCGCTTTTCGCTGATATCGATACCGATCACGCGATGTCCTTTCTTCGCGGCAAGAACCGCAAGCGGTAAGCCTACGTAGCCGAGACCAACGACTGAGACTGCAAAAGTTTTTAAAGGCGACGCAACCGGCATTCCCGCGACCGCATTCCCTGATGTTTCTTCCATGTGGCAAACGCCGGTTTCCCAACCGCTATGCGAGTAGTAACCGAATTGCTTCGGTCGCCAGTTTCCTTAACGAGTAGTATAGCATCACTATGCACCATGCAAGAATCGACAATGCAAAAAACGTAAGTAGACTGATATTTCGTGACGTGCGCAAGGGTAATGTGGCGCGAAAAGGGTGGCGAATTTTGAATGGGCGCGGTATAGTCAGAATGCTTCACGGGGAAACGAGGCCTGAGCGACTAGGGAGAGGAGTCGTTCTTCACTTCAAAGTGGCTTATATGATTTCCTTCAAAAACCAATCACTCCTAGTTGTTGCGCCGCATCCAGACGACGAAGTATTTGGCTGCGGTGGACTCATCTATCGCGTCAAAAGGGAAGGCGGTTCAGTGCATGTACTCTTTCTAACTGTCGGAACCACCAAAGACTTCTCTAAAAAGGGTGCTTCATCCCTCGACGAGCGTCTTAAAGAAATCGACCGCGTGGTGAAGTTTTTGCAGATCGATAGCTACCACGTTGCGTTTCCGGGAAATGAGTACCACCTGCAGCTCGATCATGTGCCTCAAAAGGAGCTTATCAATGAAATCGAGCGCGGTACGGTATCTCTGGAGAGCCTAAAACCAACGATCCTCGCGTTTCCATCATCATTTGATTACAACCAAGACCATCGCGCAGCAAACGAAGCATGCATCTCGGCGACGCGTCCCGTAAACGGCACGTTTAAACACATCCCTCGACTTCTCCTTGAATACGAATTTCCGTACGCGGGATGGAGTCCTCTTCAGGGAAGCGCGCCTAATTTTTTCGTGTCGCTCGACAAACCTGCTTTGAATGCAAAGTTGAAGGCGCTCAAACTCTATAAATCGCAGATGAAAGTGCAAAAGGGTCCGATTTCCGTGTACGGCGCGGAGTCCCTTGCACGAGCGCGCGGTATCATCGCAAGTGCTGATCATGCGGAAGCCTTTGTTCTTCGCCGCACGCTTGTATGAGCACACGCCTTGTCGGTTATCAACCGCAGTATTTTCCTCGCCTTCATTATTACGCGCGTTTTTTGAATGCCGACATCTACACCATTTCCGATTACCTGCAGTACGTGCGCAAACATCAGTATCCGCGTCCTGACGGTACGCGCTTTCGTGGTGTTTCGTATCAGGCGCATACACCGATAAAGACCGCACAAGGCCTCCACCTCCTAGATATTCCCGTTAAGCATAGCGGCACCGATGGGCTCCAACTTATGACAGAGGCGCAGATTGAGTACCTATCGCCATGGAGAGAGCAGCATATTCAAAATATCGAGCATCATTATAAAAAGGCCTCACAGTATGAAAGGGTAATGCCGTCTCTTCGGAAGCTCTTTGAGGGAGAGTATGACAGTCTTGCAGCGTTTACCGTCGCAACGACACTGTGGGGGCTTGCTATTATTTTGGAGATCCCCGTACTTGCCGTGGAGTCCTTTTCGATCCCCGCTTTGAATGCTGTTCTTCCGTTTACTGGTATCCGCCTTACAAAAATCGTTCGGATGTCAGAAACGGATATACCGCCGCCCGATAAGGCGGGTGGATTTTCAACAAGCGAGTGGCTGATGGAGAAGTGCAAACGACTTGGTGCAGACGAATACTATTACGGAGGCACGGCCGCGGCAGCGTATGCTGAATTTGAAGGCTTCGCAGAAAAGGGAATTCGCGTGATTCAACAGGATTGGCGCTGTGGAGAGTATGCGCAGCAGTTCCCGAAAACCCCCTTTATTCCCAATCTTTCGATTATTGATCTTGTGATGAATGTATCGCCAGAGGAGGCGCGACGTATTCTCTCCACTCCTCACCAGTAATATGCGACTTACAAGTTATCAACCACAATACTTCCCGCGCCTCCACTACTTTGCGCGTATGCTCGATACGGATATTTTTGCGCTATCCGACTACCTTCAATACGTGCGCAAACATTCTGCAAAGCTCCCCGATGGCTCAAGCTATCGCATGTTCTCGCACCAGGCACACATGCCCATCAAGAGCCCTCAGGGACTTCTCATGCTCGACATCCCGGTTCATAGGGGAGGCGCTGAAGGAAAGCAATCCATACATGAAGCCGAAATCGACTATGCGACAGATTGGCCGCAGCGCCACGTGGGAAGCATTGAAACGTATTATCGACGTGCTCCTTTCTTCCGTCCCGTGCACGACGCTTTTGCCTCGCATACGCTGCGCGTTCATCGGACGCTTGCCGAGTATACGATTGGCAGTACACTCCTCGCCCTCGCCTATCTATTCGACATGAAGATTCATGAGGGTCGTCCACCGTCTATCGATGAAATTAACGAGCGTCTGCCATTTGAGCCGTTTCGTTTAAAAAAAATTGTGCGCATGTCCGAGACACCTATTCCGCCTGCGGACAAAATAACGCGCGATGCAAACGATTGGTTGATAGAAACATGTCAGGCATTTGGTGCTGATGAATACTACTTTGGTGGCACCGCCGCGAGCTCCTACATGCAATTTGAGAAATTTGAAAAAGCGGGGATAGTGCTTGTCGAGCAGAAGTGGCCGCTCCAACAGTATCCTCAGCTCCATGGTGCGTTTGTGCCGAATCTCTCCATTGTCGATCTCTTAATGAACGTCTCGAAAGACGAAGCGCGCGCTATCCTTCACACAGATGCTGGAGTGCGCAGGTAATATAACTCTATGCGACGACTCTCTTTTTTTACCGTTCCGATCGTTATTGCCGCGCTTATTATCTTTCTCATTCGTGCGTCGAATCAAAATCCCGATGCGGGAGCAGTTACCATACTTGATATGAAAATACCAAACGCAACGAGTAGTATTGTGGAAACCGTGCAGGAGGTGATCGGGGATGTGGTAACGCCGCGCGAAAAGCCAGAAGATGTACGTGCGCCCGCGCCCAATACGGGTAGATTGCAGGTGTTTGGCTCTATTCCGTATTGGGATCAACCGCGCGCGATCGCGATGTTTAAGAAACACGTGGACGATTTCGATGCCATCACCGTCTTCTGGTATCGTTTAGACGCAAACGGAATCATCGGAAAGTATACAAGTGCGAAGGAAGATCAGGCGCTCATTGATTTTGCGCATGCACGCGGCGTTAAGGTACTCCCACTTATCGCCAATTTACCGGATAGCGGCGAATGGGATGCCAATCGCGTCGAAAAAGTGATCAACTCTCCTGAGGCGCGTGCCGCACACATTGCAGCGATTATGGAATTGGTCAATCGCAAGGGGTTTGATGGCGCAAATATCGACTATGAATTCCTCCGCGATTCGCAGACGGAAGACTTTACGGCGTTTATTCGCGAGCTGGGTGGTGCGCTTCATGCCGAAGGCAAGATTCTCAAAGTGGCGATCCACGCGCAGCGAGCGGGAGGGGAGACTCGCGGGCAAGATCTTGTCGGTCTTGCGGCGGGTGCTGATTATCTCTCTTTCATGACCTACGATCAGCATTGGGAAACCTCGGACCCGGGAGCGAATGCGGAAATAGGCTGGATGCGCGATGTACTCCAGCATGCGCGCAATCTAGGCGTTCCGATGAATAGGGTACTCCTTGGAGTTCCACTCGATGGCTACAACTGGAATGGGGAAGATGGGGATTGGAATGAAGCTGACGGCGTTGACTATGCAAGCGCACTCAAACTCGCGAAAGCAGAGGGCGCCGAGGTGAAATATAATGAAAACGTGGAAGCGCCCTTCTTTACCTTCGGAAATAGCGACGGCTCACAAAATGCGGTTTGGTTTGAAAATCTGGATAGCTTTAAAGCAAAATACAATCTCGCGAAAGAATTTAACGTCGCCGGTCTCGCGCTGTGGAAATTTGGCGCGGAGGATGAGCGGGTCTATGAGTTTTTAGATGAAAAATAACGAAATACGATATAGTCGCACAGGCGACGGCCGTCACTACGTGGCTATATTTTTTGACGAGCTAATATGCATACAAAAAAGTAAAGCCGCGGTTCGAGAGAGCCGCGGCCTAAATTGCTCGTTCGTCATCGCTCCTTTAGAGTCATCGGTCTAAGCTTCTTGTCGCTGCAGGCCATGTACCTCGATCGGTTTGTTGATGCGAATTGTCAACTTCCTGAAGGCATCATTGATAGACCATGAGATTCGCCCTTGATTTAGGTCCCTTGCATCTGCTTCGAGAATGACGTTCCACTCTCTCGGGCACATGTCGAGTGCCTGAAGGATGAGGCTTAGTGGCACGGGGCCGAGTCCAGGGAGGAATACCTCCCAATAGGGAAGATTGTTACGCATTCCTGCACAGCATTCGATCTTCTCCGCTTTTCCAAAGGCAGACTTAATGGGGTTGATCGAAAGGTTCGCAAGTTCACGTTGCACTGTTTCAATCTCACGCGCTGCATTATTGAGCCTGGCGCGTAGATTGGATAGAGCCGAACTCGGTTGCTCACTTAGATATGCTGCAATTTCGGAGCTGACCGAAAATGCGATACCTCCGTTTATTTTGGATATAGTGAGCATGTGAACTATCTCCTTTTCGAGAGCTGAGTAGTCTTCCGGCATTCTGTAATGTATGCGTGCTTTT
>CAYMRY010000006.1:18349-30336 GCA_964393065.1 uncultured Candidatus Saccharibacteria bacterium | reverse complement strand
TTTTCCAGTAATCCGAAGACGACGTGGAAAATGCAAGACCTTGAGCTACAAAGTAAGATGCGCTTGAAGTTGAAAACGCTTGGTCACGATTTTGAGCAAGAAAATACTGAGCTGATGTACTTGAGAAAAAGAAATTCTTATTGACTGCATCCAAATAGGCCTGCACGCGCGCATTCGTAAAGTACAGATTGCTGAGTCCTTCTGAAAGTGCATCGGTCGATGTGCCCGCAAGTACGGAGGCAAACCGATTCGTCGTGAAGTAAAAGTTGCTCGTGCCTTCGTCGAGTGCATCTGTTGTCGTTGCATACCATGAAAGAAGCGAGAGCTTGCTATCGAGAGCCGACTGCAGATCTGTCTGATTTGAAAGCGTGCCTGAAATGTTCCCCCAAACGGCGCTCGAAATACCAAGAGATGACGTAGCCGTCAGAACATATCCCCCGCTTCCATTCCCCACAAGCACCTCGCCATAATTGGGAGCGCTCGTGAGTCCGGTACCACCGTAGAGAACCCCGACACTTGTTGTTGCGGAGACTATGCCGTTGTTTGCTTGCAGTGGCCCATTTAAGGATCCGAGAGAAACGGCGCCGTTAAACGAATTTGTTCCGGTAAATATATTTGACGTATACGTTTTGGGTATCGTTGAAGACGAAGCTACAAAATATGTCGCTGAGGATGTTGCAAAGGCCTGCTCGCGATTTTGACTCAAATAATAATTCGACGATGAGGTGGAAAATGCAAGGCCCTCTGATGCGAAGTATTGTGACGAAGTGGTTGAAAAGAAATCCCTGGAGCCTTTCCAGTAATCACTTGAAGTGGTAGAGAACGCGAGTCCGACAGAGGCAAAGTACTGTGCTGAAGACGTTGAGAATAAATCAGTAACAGAGTTGTAATAGGCAACTGAAGTTGTCGAGAAAAAGTCACGTGCGCTCTTCCAATAATCATTGGAAGTCGTCGAGAAAGCGAGACCGAGGGTAGCGAGGTACTGCGTCGAGGACGTCGAGAAGAAATCACGCTGCGTTTTCCAGAAATCCGCGCTCGTTGTCGCGAAGGCCACTTCTCTGTTTTGTGAGAGGAAGTAGTTTGCTGATGACGTGGAGAATCCGAGACCAAGAGACGTGTAGTAATTTGCTGAGGAGGTAGAAAAGGCAAGGCCTTGCGCTGCAAAGACAGACGCAGAGCTTGTGCTGAAGAAATATCCCTTATCGACCGTGTTTAAATACGTCTGGACGCGTGCGTTCGTAAAGTACTGATTCGCCACACCCTCATCGAGACCGTCCGTCGTCGTCGCGTACCATGCACTCAGCGAGAGTTTCGCATCGAGCGCGCTTTGCAAGTCAGTTTGATTCGAAAGTGTTCCCGTAATTGAGCCCCACGAAGCATTCGCAGCTATTCCGAGAGATGAGGTAGCAATGAGATCATATCCCCCGAGCGCGTTTCCTATGAGTACTTGCCCGTAGTTTGGAGCAGTCGAAGTACCCGTACCACCATTGCCGATTCCCAAAATTCCTGTTACTTCACTCGCGAGATTAACCAACCCCGTCGTTACACTTCCCGCACTTGCGCGCAAGACGCCACTCAGCGATCCGACGGAAAGATTTCCAAAAAATGCGCGTGTCGAGGACGCATATGATGCTGATATGTTTGTCGTCGAGGCACTTTGCGCATACAAAGAATACGTACTAGAGGCAAGTGAGACAATTCCGGTAGAGGTAGCCAGATTCCAATAACCCGTGATTCCCCCGCCTGAGCCTCCATAACTTTCAAGCGCTACCGAAGCGTCAACATACTTTGGCATCACAAGCACCGTGATCGTTCCTTGCCCTGGCCCCGTAAACGATTCGAGCGCCTGACCGAGCGCATACCCGGATTGCGTCAATTTCACTCCAACGCCCGGAGTTGAACTTGCAGCAATAAAATCTCCGGCGTTAATGTCACCGTTTGAGTCGCTCACGGTCGTCTCAATTACACCGGCGAAGCCAACAATGTATGCATTCGGCTGACCTTCCAAATTTGCGTTTCCCACAAACGCGGGATTATCAGAAACAACGCCAATGAGTGACTGACCGCCCACCGCCAACTGGTATTCTCCACTTGAATTTAATGACACGAGATCCCCAACGCTCGCCGCGGAATTCAACACCATATATTCAGCAAAGTCCGCCGCTCCCGACGTTTGTGTTATACCCGTACCGGCTGTCGAGAGGCGTAAACTTCCCACGCCACGACCCCCCGTATCGACGCCATCAAGCATGCCAGAAACGTATTCGATAAATCGCGGACATGTAGTCCCCGAAGTACACGGTGTTCCGGACGGCGTACGAATATTCAAACGCAACACATTCGTACCAGAACTCAGTGTTGGATTGGTATTAGTCACCGTGAGTACTGCAGTTCCCGTGGCACTTGTTGGCGCCGTTGTTGAGCCCATAAACGACACGAGATACGATGGATTTGAAATGCCGACACCGAGTGCGCCCGCGAATGTTGAAGTGGCAGTAGACGTCGCGGTGATATTTCCGGTTATAAATCGCCCCCACGCAGTTGTCGATGCAAAGGCAGCGCTCGTTGATGCATTCAGTACTCCGAACGAGCCGGTAAGCGAAGAGAGCGCATTAGCAAAGAGCGCACTCGAACTCGCGTTCGTCGTCATTGTATTGCCAAATGTCTGTACCGCATTCCAGACATTTGCCGTATACGTTTTGGGAATGGTTGAAGAAGCTGCAACAAACGTGTTCACTCGCTCATCGGTATAGTAGCGATTCACTATTCCTTCGTCCAAACCGTCAGTCGTGGTTGCATACCAGGCGGTAAGAGATAGTCGTGCGTCGAGGGCATTCTGCAAATCTGTTTGATTCGAAAGCGTCCCGGAAATACTTCCCCATACCGCACTCGCAATACCAAGAGATGAGGTCGCGACGAGATCGTAGCCGCCCACGGCATTTCCCACAAGTACCTGGCCGTAGACCGGTGCGGTCGAAGTGCCCGTACCGCCGTTAATTACTGCAAGCACTCCAGTAACATCATTTGCAAGATCAAGAAGCGCCGCTGTTACAACTCCGGCGACTGCTTTCAGTACTCCTGTTGCTTGTTTAAAAGTAAATCCGCCGGAAACTACGAGGTTCGACGTCGATGCGGTACCGATGACTGCGAGAGTTGAAGAGGTCGCATTCACAACGAGAGAACT
This sequence comes from uncultured Candidatus Saccharibacteria bacterium, assembly GCA_964393065.1. Classification (GTDB taxonomy): domain Bacteria; phylum Patescibacteriota; class Minisyncoccia; order Phycocordibacterales; family UBA2100; genus UBA10103. The sequence continues at coordinate 27,152 of CAYMRY010000006.1, read as the reverse complement.
TGATGCCATCATCTGTCCTGCAAACATCGCGTTCCCTGATGCGGTGATCCGATTAGCTCCACTAAAAAAATTAATATCTCCTAACACGCCACCCCCCTGAAATGTCAAAATGTTTGATGAAGTCGCGTTGATAAACGGATTTACACCACCAAGATAGAGATTCCCATTACTGAGAACAACCGCTTTTGTACCCGAGGCGGATTGTGCGGCAAGATACCCTCCAACCGTGGAGGCATTAATTGCGTATCCGGCCGCGTGAAGACGTTGCCGTGGCGTGAGGGTTTCAAAAGATTCTGCGCCGTCTCCTGGCGCACAGGTCGCACCCACTTTCGCGGCAACTTCGACATTCAGATACACTTCGTCGTCATCCTGAAAATTATAATCGAGTACGTCACCTCCGATTGAGGTATCGCCGATGCCGGTATTATAGACACCATTCTTTACGACCACGGTCATCGTAGAAGGAGCGGCAGATGGCCACACTTTCGTACCACCGCCTACCGTCGGCGAATCGTAGAAGGAAAATTTGAAACAGTAATCCGTACCCGCGCCACCAAGTAGAGTACCGCTTGAGTTCATAAGTCGTCCTTGGTTGTTGATAACGCGTGGGACACCTGTCTGCGCTAAGATTGCAAACGGTACAATCATCACACCAAGTATTCCTCCCAGCACGAAAAATGCACTGACAAAGCGCCGCACTGTTCGTGAGCCATTACGCGCAGGATTAATTGTCATATTCTACTTTTTGCAGATACTGCGACTCGATTCGATGATCAATACTTACCGCCAGCACGTACCCCAAAAAGAGCACGACAAAAGAAAGTACGATCACGGCTGCAACGAGCGCATACCGGTAGGCAGCTGAAAGGTTCTCGAGGGAGAAAAATCGATCGCGAAGGCCAGAAATAGTAATCGGTGTCTTTTCGGGGCGACTCACCTTATCTTTATTCATATACTCATTGAGTGCCGCTTCAGTAGTCATCCATGCGACGTTTGAAAACACTTGTTTCCCCGGAAGCTTGCCACTTCGTATCAATTGACCAACATAATCTGCCGAATAACCCGAAAGCTGCGCTGCTTCCTTCAGCGATATAAATTTTGGCTCTTTTGCTAGCATATTTCTCATCTCGATACCCGAGATTTACTCCCCACGCACATCTCGACCCCCGAGATCTCGGGGTACTGGTATTGTAATACCTTACAAATCGTTGTCTTACATGCTCTGTGGACAACGGGGTAATCAAATCGTCAAAAATCCAGTACTCTGACTAAACGTAAGACCCCCCTTAGTACCAAATCGAAGTGACGGCTGATCAACGGGGCTGTTCGACCCATCCCATGTATCAGAATGAATCCGTCCTATATACTTTGGCTACGGCACAACGAAAGCTCACACATGGCCGCTCTTCCCTCTTTTCTTATGCCAACTGTCTTTTTCCGTGACCACCGTGTCTCTCTTGTCGTACTCGCCCTCTTTTTTTTCATTCTTACAAGCGCTGGGATGTGGTTTTATTTAACCCCTGCCCCCCTTGAATACGACGAACTTTTAAAGAAAACGCTCGATACGGTCCCTGAGATACGCACCTATAGTCAAAAGGTAGAAACGACGGTCTTCCTATCTGACAGAAAGCTGCACGTGGAAGGGATGTACTCGCTCAATGGCCCCGACAGTAGTTTTTCCTCAGATGCTACGACAACACTGTCTTTTTTTGAAGGAAAACAATTAAAAACCTCGGTTTTTACACTCCACAATATTTCGATCGGTAACGATGTATACGTTAAAGTGCACACGAATGATCCTCAGTTACAAACCACGATCCCTCATAGTCCCTCGTGGCGCCACTTTGAACGCACACATATACCGCCCGAATTTACCAATATTGCAGTATCGGGCCCTGTACTCGATAACCTCCTACTCCTCAAAGAGGGCGGCGCATATCTCTCGCTTATTGAGTCGCATGGAACCTCTGAGTGGAACGATGCAGCATATGCGCGATACACTTTTGAGCTATCCAAGGAGGCTTCGGTAAATCTCGGGGGGACACTCGGTAGCCTCATGCAGCGTATTGGTGATACTGGTACAATCGACATCTGGATTGATGAGGCTGAGGCACGCGTGAAATATATGGTGTTTAATGGCGAGAATTACCATTCAACGACCACAATTTCTGCTATAAACACTCCACCCATCATTGTGCCACCGGCGCTGTAAGATGCCTGGTACACTTTTCGTATGATCCGCACCATCCTAGGGCGACTCCAATCGCTCCCTCCTCTGTATAGTATTTCGCTTATCGCACTCATTGTAGTAATCGCGGTTACTGTTGTCGGAAGTCGTGGCACGCTGACCTCACTCGTTGCCTCAAGCGCCTCATCGCTGAATGGAAAAGATGCGGTCCTCTTTTTTTCTTCACCTGAAGTCGAATCGTTTGCCGTAGGAGAAACCATGGACATAGGTGTGCGTATTAATACGCGAACACCCATAAACGCAATTGGGGTAACGATTCATGTCCCACCAGATACGCTTGAAATTATTGGCTTGAGCAAGGAAAAGTCACTCCTCGACCTTTGGACTGAAGAAACGATTATCGATGAGAAAAAAGGAGAACTGCATTTTAGTGGAGGAACTCTTCAAAAAGGTGGACATAGTGGGATAGGCGAGCTCCTTACCATTTCGGTTCGTGCACGCGCGGAGGGTCGCGCTGAGCTGCGCTTCATTACGACCGACGTATTCGCACATAATGGCGAAGGAAAAGCGATACCGAATGACGTGCGGACTCTCGCGCTCCAGATCGTAAACAAAGAAGTATCAAACGGAGGTACCACGGGGGCGTACTCTCCTGAGGTGTCCGCATCCACACCTAGTAGTGATATCAACAATGATGGTCACACGACTCTCGTGGATATTTCTATGTTCGCGCTCCAACTTCTCGCGACGTACAATGCGCGCTACGATCTTAATGCAGACGGAATGGTGAATCTGCGTGATCTTTCGATTATCTTTGCACAATTGGGGAGATAAGCCGCGTATCGGAATCAGGGTCGATACATAGCGTGAGTACTACCCAACAATAGGATGACGACTCATGCGGTGGAAATAGTACCCAATACTAAGACCTGTCATTAGAATAAGTGCGATAAATGGACCAAATCGAATCACATACTCTAAGAACGCTTGGAAAAACGGAGGTTTTTCTTTAACGGTGATCACGATACGCTCTGTAGGCTCACTGTGCTCTCCCTCTTTAGTTCGCACCTCAGCAAATGCACGATATATTCCCGTGTCGTTAAAAGGTGCCGAAACAAATGTGAACGAGCCGTCTTCGAAACTCTCAACGGCACTCTCTTCTACATCACCTTCTTGACCGTTGATACGAATGGTAACCTTTGCCTGAGGAACAGTAATACCTTTCAGATGGAGGGACTCACCACGATGCAGAACGCCTGCATATTCCGTAAATTCAGGCGCTGGAATTTCTGATGTGGTCCCAAGGACTTGCGGTACAGAGCCCTGAGGGTCACCAGTTTCTGCCGCATTAAGAGCAGGTGCCGCGAGAAGAAGCGGGTCCGATGAAACTGACTTCGGTTGAATCGTGTACACACCATTTCGCATACTGGTCACAACATTTGAGCCTCTACCATCGGTTGCGAGTGCTGAGCCAGAGAGGAATTGTACGACCGCAAGACCGCTTGACCGAGCACGAAAATGAATCGTAAGAAGATGTCCGGAGGTTCCCGTAAAGCTTTTTCCTGCCCATCCGGTAAACCGAATCCCCGCCGACTGATTAGAGAATACCGGCGTTGTTGACCACGATGTGAGAATAGAACCCTCAACCGAAATACCCTCGACTTCGAGCGTTTTTTGATCAAATGTAATTTCCGCCTCAGCAGCATTGATCGCGTCCTTCCCTGTATCAATGACCACATCTACCGAAAATCGATCATCGACCGCATAGAGGTCCTTCTCTGGAGTAAAAAGCAGCGTTGCTTCAGCACATGAATACTGCGGAAACGCAAAGAACAATAGAAGGAAAAGAGGACTCGAGTATCTCATGCAGCACCCGTTTGTGGCGGCGTCGAATCATTCGATTGCGCGCGGCGCGTGCGAATGCGTACGAAAAGCGCAAGGAGAAGCACAAGGGCGATACCGCCGATAATTGCGTACTGCTCGGGCGCGAATTCTCGCTTGGGAACTGTGTTTTCGTCAAATTCACCGAGGCGCTCGTTCCCTGCCTTGTCGATAGCTTTAATCTGGACCGGGTAGCGCAAGGCTTGATCTTTAAGGCGATACGGACTTTCAATCGTCTTCCACGCTTCTCGTTCAAAAATCTCATAATGGTCAAGACCACTCTGTTTATCGACTGTCGAAAAGACGGCGAAGTAGTCTCCGCCGAAAACGCCACGCATTGTCTCAAGTTCAACCGAAAAAGCGTCCGGCGGGATGGTATCCGCCCCGACGGCACTCAACCATTCGTTTTCAGAGAGCTGCGGTTCTGGAACGAGCGTTATGCGCGAGCCTTGTACCGTAAGGGCGACCTTCGTACCAAGGCCGTCATTACGGTAAAGTTCAGAGCGGGGAGAAATTGAGACCTCTGCAACTCCTTGTACTGCATCGGTTACTGTGAAGACTACTTTCCCTAAAATATTACTTTGCACCGGATCTCCGGGAATTCTGCCACAATATCCTCCAGGTACCCCGCCCTCGAAGGTAACCATGCCATTCTCTACATCGAGGCGTGGCTCATCTATCCAAAGACTTAAAATGGAGCTTCCACGACTAAAGTCAACCGCTCTCAGTGATTCTTTAGGGTAGCTGAGCTCAACGTGCGCCGCATTGATGCAATCTTCTTCTGGATCGACACGCACACTCATCATAAAGGTATCTCCGCGCCCAAAGACCGCTTCGGGGGGATCAAGATAGAGAACTGCCGCAAAGCTTGATACTGGCGTTATCAATGCTAAAAAAACTGCAAACACCAAACATACTACGTGTGGAGCTAACGATGGCATGCGGCGCATATAGAGAACAGTATAGCTGTTTTTTTCGCGACTTCTGAGTGTATTAACGGAGAGCACCGCTTGTCCTCGTAGGAGTTTATTCGAGAAATAATGCATACAAAATACGTATCAGCCGGTCCAATGAAAGAGCATAATACTAAAGTCCGCCAAATTCACGATACCATCTGCATTAAAGTCACTGCGGGTATCGTCAGTATTCCAGGAAATCAGGAAAATTGAGAAGTCGACAAGGTTGACTTTACCATCACCATTCAGGTCACACAGAAGTCCCCCTTCGATAACCCCCTCTCCAATTGCAAACGTCACCGATCGTCCAAAGCCGCTGCGGATCGCCTCCGATTCTTCAAAATAGGCCTTCACATTGTGAGCGCCACTTGCGATCGACTTCGTATCCACTTGAAGTGCCCACATACCCTGCGCGTCAGCAACTGCCTCAAGACGCGTTGGAGCTCCGGGACCGATCATGGTGATTACTTTAGCGCGCGGCACCGTCTGACCGCTCAGATCAAGCGGATCTCCTGGTTTAATTTGACGATTCGCGACTGCGATCGTCGGCGGAAAAAAGACGTTTGCGACCGTTGTTACCGCACTCTGTACAACTTCAAAAACGATTGAGGTCGTAATTGAATCGATTCCATTTCTATCGCGCGCTGAGAATCCAAAAGTTGCAGTCCCCGGCGTGATTGCCTCCGTACTAAACACAAAATTGGCATTTGAGTCGGCGCGTGCACTTCCGGTTATTTTTCCATCGAGAAGTATCGAGACATCCGCATTAGGGTACGCTTTTCCTCGGAGGACAACTCGAGTAAGTGTTTCTGAACGTATTGCGCCCGGCGTACCGCCAGGGACGGCGGGAGTACTTCCTACCGTTGGTGAACCGCTTCCGCCTGGTGGAGCTGGAGTCTCGCTTATGCATGCTGGCGTGCACAAATCACCTGTTGCTTCGTTGCCGTCATCGCATTGCTCAGAAAAACGGACTTGCAGAATATTATCCCCACAATATGGTCCAAATGACTCACAGCCAGGAGAGCATGTTCTTCCTGCGGTAGTACTCGAATAGCCGCCGAGATTTTGTCCTGGCCCACTGTCACATACTTCAGCATCCGACTCGACAAGACCATTACCACAAATCGTAATACGCACCGAAGTCTGCACATCAACGGCACGCACCGTTGATATTTCAAACAAATACACACACCCGACGAACGCCAAGATGCAAAAGACGAGGTGTATGTCACGAATCATGGCCTCGGAACTTAATAGTAGGTTGGCGCTGTTGTGCGAGCGTTTTTGGAGCCAGAGCGGCGCTTCCAAATAATGTAGCCAATAACCCCGAGAATTACGAGAACCGGTATACCGAGTACCGCAATAACCTTCAATTTATCAATGAGCGAGAGTCCGTCGAATCCATAACCCTCATAGCCGGGAACTGATCCGATAGTCCCAATACTAAGCGTCAGCTCATTCTGTTGCGCCACTTCGTCATTCTTGAAGATAGTGTATTTAACACCGTAGCGACCCGCAGGAAGACGCGTGGGTAACTCAGCAACCACCTCCTTAGAGGCAAACGGTGCGATTTTTTCAATTGAATTGGTGTTCTCGACCGTCTCGAGAAGTGTCTCCATTTCACTATCGTAAATCTCAAAGCGTACTTTCGTCGGGCCAAACTCCGTGTTTCCTGTATTTTCAATCGACATAAAGAAGCGAATCTTCGCCGGGAAGAAAAGTCCCCATTTACGACGCCCCTCCTCAAGGTCAATGATGCGAATTTTTCGAACGGTAAAGTCGTAAATCTTGTCGACTACCTCTATACCGACTTCCACCTGCGCACCAAGTGCAATTGAAACGCCACCCCCCGCTGGCGCATCGTTAGTGGAGGTACGGATGCGGATTGCACCACGATGTTTTTCATACGCGGCGTCTTTTGGTACACGAACAGTCACGATAATTGGTATTTGAGTCTCTCCTTTGGGGAGCAAAAACGTATTTCCTCGGTCAATCGAAAACCAGTCTTCGACCCCTGGAATGTTCATGGTGATTTCCGCCTTCAATTCAACATCGGGATTCGAGCGCACAAGGAGAATACGCTGTTCGTAGACGGTGCCCGGCGTAAGTCGATCGTTGCGAACATACGGAGGTGTTATACCAAAACCGGCAAAGACAGGTTCTGCCGTTACCAACACAAGAAAACTAAGAAAGAATACAAAAAAACGAAATTGCAAAAATCGCCGCAGCGACGGAATCATGTACGTAATGGTAGCATGCAGGGGATTCATATAATCGCTCGTTGGAACCCCTGATAGGAATAGCCGTACGTATTCGAGATACGCGCATGCACGACTCCATCAAACCTCACGGCTACGAGGAGGCATAAGCGTTGCATAGACGATGACTACCAGTGCAGGTAGCTGCTGATCGTCGCCGTAATCGTATTTTGACCCGTGTAATTACCGGCGAGTGTAATCGCGACGGGGATATTAATACCCCAATACGTATCCTTCTGAGACGGCGTACTGGTTACCGTAGTCTTCAAAACCCGAATATCGACCGACGAGGGACTTGTGGAACCCGTGAGTGCAGTTCCGTTTGCAAAGGCGACAGCGGATGTTGCGAAGCGCTGATTTGCCACCAAGATATCACTCGCCGCCTGATAGCCGTTCGTATCGCATGAATCCGCGGTCGACCATGTTGGACACATCGTATCCCCGTAGAGCAATTCACCGAGACCTACGTTTCCTACCGCAATAAGATTCGTAGTAGAGGCGAGCGTCGAACTCTGTTGTCCAGGCTCGAGTCCGCCGTATGCAATAGAGGTGGTTGTAGCATCAAATGCGAGGAATGTCTCAAGATCGTTACCGTCCAAATCCTCGACAAGAGTACTTGATGCGAAATCATCATCCCCTGCTTGAACAGAAGCTAACCAGTTTTCAGCCGACCACGGGGTCGTTATAGCTTCTTCGGTGGGGTCGGCATTGAACCAAAGGTTAAATGTACAGCGCCAGGTAACCACTGTGTCGGATGAGCCAGAACACTCCGCCGCCACCTGACTACATGAGAGATCTCTGAAATACGGTGACTGCGCTGCATAGCAGCTGTTTGAATTATATTCTCCCGGTTCATTACACGATGCGGTTCCTACGCCGGATCGATAAATATTTGCAATCGCGAGCGTAATTTCGTTTCCTGCGGCTGCAGTAAGGCAGCTATTATTATCCGCAACTTCAAAATCAACGCGGAATGGTCCTGAGGTTGCGTTTGGATTCACGAGCGCCATGTCGCCGATGCCCCCTCCTATTTTCTCCAGACTGACTGTTGAGGCCGCAATTGTCGGCGCAACGTTTGAGACAACAAACGGCGAGTTGGAGCCCTGAGCCGTCGAGGTCGCAACGCGACCATGTTGATCGGCAAGATAAATATAGGCGTTATACGTATTGTCTTGTGTCGGAATCTCAATCGGTGTTGTAGTACCCGGATTAGAAGTGACAAGGGTCGAGGTTGCCCACGAACCTCCTGCACCACAGTAACTTCCCGTAAAATCATTTGATTTACATACAAAGATACGAATCGTATCTTGTGCATCCAATACATCGGTATCGTACGCGACCGTTGTCCACGCAATTGTTTCTCCTGGATTTGCTGGCGAATCGTTTGCGACTGAAACAAATACCGGCGGATGATTCACCACAAACGGTGATGATGCTTCACCAAAGCCGCCGCTTGGCTCCGAGCCTTGAGAATACGCGGTATTGCAGCGCGGAAGTGACGTGTTCGCATCGCAAATCCA
>CAYMRY010000006.1:0-18249 GCA_964393065.1 uncultured Candidatus Saccharibacteria bacterium | reverse complement strand
GTGGTGACATCGTCAGCACTTGCCTTCGGGACCTGTATTTCAAACAAAAGAAAGAGACCAAGAATGAGTAGGGTCGCAACGCCTACTGCCGAAGTAAGGAGTACCTTACCCTCGCTCCAATGGAGTGAACGCACGTACGCAAAAAATCGCCGGTTGACGTCGGACATACAATAAGAAAATCGTACCACCAATGATACTTTCGCCGCCGTTTGTCGTGTGGATAACTATTTAAAAAAGCGCGCGATGGTACTACTTATAGCGAATTGCGTCAAGCGGATTGATTTTTGCTGCGCGGCGGGCCGGAAAAAGTCCGGTAATAAGACCAACCGCACCGGAGAATACGGTAATAAAGAGAAGAAATGGAAGTGGATAGCGAAATATTTGCACGGATTCCCCGCCGAAATTACTCGCCGCAACACTCAGAAGTCCGTTACAAAACCACCCAATACCCACGCCGATTAAAATACCAACAACTCCACCAAGAAGTCCCACGATAATTGCCTCCGCAACGAAAAGAATCACAATATCCTGAGCTGATGCGCCGATGGTGCGCATGACACCGATTTCAGCCGTACGCTCGAGGAGGGTCACCGTCATGGTATTAAACATTCCGATCGCAGAAACCGTAAGAGCAATGCCACCAAATACCGCAAGAACCGCCTGGATTCCTTGGAAAATTTTGTTTGCTTGCTCAACCGTTTTGGAGAGTGCCGTAACGACGAAACCCTTCTCGAGAATAATATCCTGCGTCGGTGCGAGTGATTCATTACTGAGAACGCGTACTTGTGTGCGTTCGTAAAACGGTATTTGGAAATGCGAAGCAAATTCATCAAGTGTGATAATAGCGACGAGTGATGCCTCGTCACTACTTACCGCCTTAATGGTGTACTCCTTGGGGATCACCACTTCGGTCTTGTCCTCACTTCCTTCAATAGGTACAAATACACGAAAGCTCACCTTTTTACCAAGAACATCGGCAGGATTCGTGACGCCGAATAGCTTGAGAAGTGCCCCGGAGACTATCACCGCATTTCGATCATCTGCCGCCGTATCATCGGTGAAGAGCTCTCCTTCGGCAGCCTTCATACCGGTATAGAGAAAATACGAAGGCCGCATTCCTTGGACAAACGCATTTCCAGTGAGGCCCTCGTAGGTAATAAGTGTCGGAAAACTGACCATCGGGGAGACGTCTTTTACGGTATCGAGCGCCGCAAATTCATCGATTGTCGCCTGATCGAGTTTTACCACTTTTGAAGGAGGATTTGCTACATTCAAAGAGAGTAATGTTTCGCCGAAGACAATGCGCTCGAGGATAATGCTCTGGAGCCCGAATCCAAGCCCCACGAGCGCAACGACTGCGCCGGTTCCGACCCCCATACCAAGAATCGTCAGCCAGGTACGCGACGGGTTCGTCTTGAACATACGTGTCGAGAGCATTGCGATGTCGTTGATTTTCATATTAGGAATGCGCTCCCTCAAGCTCGTTGGGACGAATAATATAGCCGCCTTGGGCAATCAATTTTTCCAAATATCGTGAAATTCGATGCGCGGTGCGCGTGTCATATTCAGCTCCTCCCATTTCCGGTGTGAGTTCCAATTTCTGTCCAAATTCATCGCCGTTAATAATACCTCCCACACGATCGGCGACCGCTTCGCGCAATAATTTAAGTTGTGCATTTGAAGAGTGCACTCCCACCTCTTCGGTCAAATATTCAAGCAATCGGTCTATAAATTTTTGTTGGTGTAAAAAGAGCGAATCCTGGTGCACCTCTTCGCGAAACCGCTGTACGTCTTTAGCGTAACGCATCATGCCAAAAACCTGCGCGACAATACTTTTCACTTCTTCTGCCGCAAGTCCCACACCACCGTTTGCAATACTGCGGCCAAGATATTCAGCAAACATGTCGGCATTCATCCCGCCTTTGAGAACGTGGAGGACAGCGCGTTCTAGGTTTTCGAGCTGCGAAAAACCAATGGTTTGAGTTACAAAGTTCACCACGCTTTTCACTTTCAATTCCATGGGTTCCGCGTAGGGGTAGAGACGCGCGAGCTGTTCGATTTCGGTCACAATCGTCTCACCCGGCTTGACGTGCTTTACTTGCTTCTTTTCGGGGTTGACGACAACTCGACGCAAGAGACCATCGCGCATATAAAAGACGCGGTGCGCGTACGGCAGATACTTTGCATCGTGAGTGACGAGGATCACGGTCTTGCGGTCGATTTCATTAATATCCTGAAACGAATCCATAACGTGTTCCGCCGAAATTGAGTCGAGGTTACCGACCGGCTCATCGGCGAGGAGTATATTCGGATCATTAATTAAGGCACGTGCAACAGCAACACGCTGTTGCTGACCACCGGACATCATTGTCGGCAACTTATCTTCAAGTCGCTGCGGAATACCGAAACGCCGCAAGAGCTGTGATGCACGTTCATTGCGCTCTTTGAGGGAGATGCCGAGGAAGATCATCGGAAGCGCAACGTTATCAAGGACTGAAATTGAGGAAATGAGATTGAATTGCTGGTAGACGATACCTATCGTTGATTGTTGATATTCGTTCATTTCTGCCGGTGAATACGCATAGATATCTTCACCTTGGACAAACATATGCCCGCTTGCAGGCGGCACGCCACCGAGCATGGTGTAGAGGAGTGTGGATTTCCCGCATCCTGACGGCCCGAAGAGAATGATGTATTCGCGCGGGTAAATTTCAACATTGACGTTGTTCAGGGCGTTAAATTCATTTGATTTACCTTTGTTGTAGGTAATCACCATGTTTGTTGTTTCTATTGCAAGTTTAGCCATACCATTACTTAAAAATTCGAAGCACGAAATTCGAAACTTTAAACACATCACAAGTCACAAGTTCGAATATTGAAAACGGTTTATGATATTGCGATTTCATATTTGAAAATTGTTTCGGATTTCGTACTTCGGATTTCGAATTTTCATACTGTATTATCCTCCTACATTTTTCAGCCAGCCGAAGGTTCCTTCGAAGTTTTCAAGAATAATATCGATAATACTCTTCTCCTTCACCGGGGTTATGAGCACAAAGTCTTCCGAGCGAGTTTCGTTCCCTGCCTCATCATTACAAATAACCCAAAACTGGTACACTGTCGCTGATGCGAAACCGACGATAACTTGTGTGTGTGCAGTTAAGGGATTTAATTCTTTGGGAAGCGAATCACCAAGATCCCCTGCCGCACGCGCGAGTCCTTGAGAATAAAATACCTGACAATACGTTGGCTCATCGGTCTCCCAGGAAATAATCGTCTGAATCTTTACTTCCTCTCCAGGAAACAACGTGGATTCATTATTCACCTTTGCTATAACGGGCGGGATTACATCGCGCACCGTAACAAAGGTAAGAGGATCACTGGAGACCTCATCGCCACCTTCGTTTGTGGCGCGAATAACGGCAACGTAGCGCGAGCCAAACTCGAGATCGCTGAGGAGCACCGATTGCGTAAGCGCAAAAATAGGACTACCGGCGAGTTTCTTAACTTTAGTGCGCTGATTGGTATATTCGACGATACCCTTTGAAAGAACCCCGGGTGTGGACCAGCTAATTGTTGCTGCGGTTTCTTGAATACGCGAAACTTTTGCTCCCGTTATTTCGGGAAGGAGTGACTTGGTACGAAATGTATCATCGTCGGATTCGCCCGCTAGCCCCGTATCATCCTCCGAAGTAACAGAAAAGTGATACGTTGTCGAAGGTTCGAGTCCGCGGACCGTAACCACGTGCTTCTTGGTGAGCGTTTTAGGATCCCCTTGCGCCGAAGAATACGGATTATCCTTTCCCGGCGCATATTCATTTTCCGGCGCAAAATACACCATCGACGTTGATTCACGATCCGTGGTCCAACTCACTTCTGCTGTTTCTGAATCAGCTATCACCTTAGGTGGTCCCACGATTGCAGGAGGCAAAATAATGGTTTGAGCCACGTCTTCGACTTTCTCTTTGATTTCCTTTATTTCTTCGGGATCCGTGATCTCTTCGATCTCCTTTATTATTTTCTTTACCTTACTTTCGTCGACAGGATCTTTGGTTGTGAATACAAAACCCGCAGTCGCGCTCTTATTCCCCTCCGGATCTGCGGATACAACGCGGAAATGGTACGTCGTTCCAGGGTCAAGATTATCAATGAGGAGTGAATGCTCTTTTTTATTGAAAAGAGGATCTCGCACGACACCAACGCGCGAATCAAGCCCGAAATTCACTGTCGCATCTGTCTCAACATCGGTTTTCCACTCAATGGTGGCTGATGTTTCGCCAACGTTAGAAATAACAACATTCGAAATCTCAGCTGCATAGGAGCTGATCCCGGCCGCAAGGAGTGCTCCGCATAGAAAAAAATACACGTACATCCGCGTGTTTCGCATACGGCTATTGTAACAGTCTATCGAGAGAGGAGGTGCGCGGTAATACACACCTCCTCGTTTTCACGTTATCGTCGCTCGCGCACAAACCAAAGAAGTACAAAGAAAACACCGATGACGATAAGGGCAATATCTAACGCATCGAAATAGTAATACGTGGAAGGCCTTGTGCATGAGAGATAATCAGCGGTATTTCCGTCGCAAAACTTGTCACTATTGAAATTCAACGCACCGAGTAGGATAAGAAGATTCCCTAGAAATAGCTCCTTTTCACGAAGCATGAGCTGCGCATATTCCTCAACATGATCAACTAAACGCTCAATAAGATAGACAGAAAAGAGCGAAAGAAACTTCAGTCCATACTGGATGCGCCCCCGCGTTTGCGGCTCCTCGTGTTGTTCATCCATAGATACCACGAAGTATACCGCGCAAAATCAAACCAGGAAACGTACCCACACTTCGGTGTGGATTGACTACTCTTTTCGCCACGGCAGCTGCAGCGTGGCAACAAGATGTGACGCGTCAATCGCCGTTGCTTCAAGCTCACGATACAGATCGGTGCGCTTGTCGAAATCCGCTTCAACTTCCGGAATTTTTTTGTTGAGATCAAGGCTGTGCTCCGCCGTAAGCTCTCCCCCATCTTGAATGACACGATTGAAGATTGCGGCGATGTGATGATTGGCGAGATATGAAAGTCCGCGAATATCGGCGGCAATTTCGAAACGTCGCGCGGCAACGGTAAGAAGCTCCTCTTTCTTTGTGCGATGAAGGAACGTCAATTGCGCATCGAGGACCGCGAGTGCTCCTGTTACATTTTCGCCTAGTACCCCAATAGCATCTATTTCTTGCTCAGACACACTCAAAGCATCAAGCCCCTCACGAGCAAGCGAAAGTCGCTCTTCATTCGTCATCTTCCGCGTGAGCATCTCAGAAAGAATACGATTAAGAACGCGACGTGTGGCATTATCAGGCGCCCCAGGAATGTAGGTCGCGGTATCATGCCCCTGTGCTGCGCGTGCGTATGCTTCGACTGATTCGGAAAATCGATATTGAACATACAGCACACTAAGAAGTAGTACGAGAACAAGGCCGACACTGAGAGACACATGTACTCGGTTAAGCGTCATACATTAATCAGATACTGCCCAGAAGGTATTAGTACCAGTAAAGGTGGTCGCCCCTGTGCCCGATGGAATATTGATACCCCAGTATACATCGTCTGTTACTGAGGATGTGGTTGCAGTTGGTTTCGGCAAGTCAACTTCAACATCGGTTGCGGACCCGGAGAGATAGTCACAAATCGCACAGCCACCGTAGGCAAAGGTTGTCGTTGCAAATTTCTGCTCTCCGACCGGAATCGAGCTCGCGCCACCAGTGAGATTGGTCCCCGCTACCTGAATATCGATATTCGCATTTCCCGTATTCGCGATTGTTGATGTTGCATTCACGGTACCAGTGTCTTCACCAACATACAGAGAGCCGAAGTCGAGCGATGGCGTCACCGAGAGCGCGTAGAGCGTGAGAAGGTCAGCCCCGGCCGTCTGGACGTCCATCAACCCTTGAGTGTCTTCTATTTGCACGCGCGCAAGCCAATTCTCCAACTCGTACACACTACCGGTATCGGTCGGATCGGCGACATACTGAACCTGTGCAGTACACGTAAGGGTGCATGAATTACCTGAACACGCGGAGAATGCGCACGTAGGCGCGGGATAACAATTGTTATCGTCCGCACTGCACGAAGGGCCAACCCCCGAGCGATAGATCGTCGACGTTGCGGAAATGATATCGGCATATCCATTGCGATCTGTCACCGTAGCAACAGCGCTTACCGTCGTTGTCGAGCCTTCGGTGAGTGCAATATCAAGGCCATCGTTGAGGCTGAAGTTGCTAATATCAGGCGCGAAACTGAGCCCAAGCTCGGCGACATGGGTATAGTTATCGAGATCAAGTCCGCCGTTTGAGGCACGGAAACAGTATGAGTCTTCTGATGCAAAGTCAGTGAGTGCAAGTGCATATTCGACTTCAGTCGCAGCATTGGAGCTAATTGAAGAGCTCGCGGTCTGATTGGACGGGTCTTCTACCATATACCCGGCAGAGAAGTTGAAGTTTGCGGGATAGGAAAGAAGTGGTGAGGTCGACGCACCATTCACGAAATAGGTCGAAGTTGACATACATGCATGTGAACTACCACACGAACCGTACACCGGAACGTCACTATAACTCACATACGGTACCGATTCGCAATTCAGTGACGCTCCCTTTTGTGCAAACTGCAGACGGAAGAGTCGACTATATATTGTTGCCGCCGTGTTCTGGATCGAGAAACGAAGGCGCAACACGTCCCCTAGTGTGCGGGTGGTGAACGTCGTATCTTCGGCAGCGCGCGCTGTAGCACCATCCTTTCCTTGCTCAATACCGAACACATAGGTAGGCTCAATCGCCGCATATGGACGCGCCGAATAGAAGTCCCAACCTCCATACATAAACCAGTATGAAAAACCGACGCCGCCGGAGGTATAACTCGAATCAGACGTACTCACGGTTGCAAAAACGTCGCCAGCTTCGTCGTATACGGTCACATTGATTGCGTTTGAAGAAAGCCAATCAATCTCCACCTGATACCAGCCGGTCGAATAGGTGACAGCCGTAGAATTCAAAACGGTACCGCTATCGTCGTCTGAGGTCACATTTTCTGCGATCGATACACGCTCGGTTGGGTCTTCATCGAGACACACGGCATAGTTTTGAGCAGAACCCTGAACTGCAAACAGCGTACATGGTTCACTCGGGTCAACTGACGCGGTATCCACGTACTGATAGAAACGAATTGTTTGGTTTTGCGCAAGGAGTGAACCTGTGCGATAGAGGCCGGTTGTTGTTTTGTTCCCAAACTCAACACCAGCGTCGAGTCCATAGGTGTGCGTGTAATTGAATGAGGTACTCGTATCGAAAAGCGAAGTATTTCCGGAGTATTCGGTTATGTTGTCATCTTCGAAATCGTCGAAGAATGAGAATGTGGTGGTACCGACGGACGCGCTCGCAGCAGCGCCGTTTCCGTAGTACGCGTAAATAATCGTACTTCCGGACGATGAGAGTGAGGGAACCTCGACCCACACGGTGGAAGATGCGGAATTGACGGTACTCTCCACCCAGAAATCAAGTGAAGTCGTTCCGCTCGAATTCGTAAAGCGCAGATCATCGAAATCTGCCTGCATATCGGAATCGTAGAGGACGTCGAGGCGAACCGGAATATTGGTGAGTGCGGTTGCATTTGGATTGGAAATTGCAATGCGCTTGCGCTTCGTCCAAGAGGCGTTGTACCACTCGCTATTTGGCGCACCTTCGCCGCCATCATCCTCGCGCCACTTGAAGTGTTCTTGCGAGACAAAAAGACACGTACTGTCACTCCAGCGGATAAACCCGCAGGCATCTCCCCCGTCGCTATCATAGTTTTCACCCGCAAGCACGCCATATTCGTTCGAGAAGTACCAGGCAGTAATGGGAGAACCAGTGCGCGTGACGTTGGTACCGCTGTTAACACCCGTTGTTGTTGCAAAGCGCAGATCAGTAATGGAAAGCGAGGCATTTGCATCAATTGCACTGCCTGCGACTGTCATCAGTGTTCCACCGTCGGAAGTAAGCTCAAGATCACCATGTGAAAGAGAGGAAATAGTGGGCGTGCCAGAGATCGAGAGACCGGATGCATCAAGCTGCGTGATGCGATAGTAACTCGCGTTCAAAGTTCCTCCCGAGAGCGCAAATCCAAACCCCGTAGTCCCACTCGCTTGAATCGTCGTTGTCGCTGAGGCACTACCCACAATATCGAGCGTACCTCCGGATAGTGTCACCGATGAGCTAGTGGCGACGCGTACACTCACTTGACGCGACGAACCGCCAAGTGCTGTGCCATCAAAATCCGTCGCATAACTCCAGTATTCAGCCCCCGAAGAGCGGACATATTCTCCAAAGATGTACAAACTTCCATCAACCGCCGCGTGATCTTGTGAATACAAAGAGCCGCTTGCGTTCACTGTCGTTGTCGCCGCAGAAGAATTCCACATACTCACGTCAGTGTTCGCCGTTACCGCAAGCGTGCCATAGGTATCCCCCGTTGTTGCCTTTGCATTCAGCGCGTAGGCAGTTCCTGAAGTAAGAGTGAGCGTGGAGTTCGTCCACGTGGTTGCAGCGCCGCCCACACTGTTGGTAAAGACACCACCAACCGAGAGTGTCGCACCGGAAGAGAGTGTAAAGGCATTTGCACTCGTAAGCGTCGTCGATGCTGTCGACGTCGCGCTTCCGATCGTCCAGCCGCCGCTTCCCGAATTGAATTCAAGATTATAAAACGGCGACGTTGATGCAGTAATCGTTTTTCCTGTAGCAGATGCATTAAATTTTACGGTACCGCTATTGTGCGCAAAGCGATCTTGAGTATCAAATGATCCGCCTATCGCGAGTACACCTATCGGCAGCGTCGAGGTTCCGGCGGCAATGGTAAAATCGTTGGTTGTTGTTGCGTTCGTATCGGTAAAGTTCCACGAACCACCTGCTCCATTAAAGAGTACGTTGTAGAAATTCGAACCACCCGCTGTGATAGTTTTACCCGCCGAGGTGGAAGTGAAGCGCAGAATACCGCTGTTATGCGTGAAGGTACCCGAATTGGTAAAAGAGCCACCGACAGCGAGTGTTCCGGAGGGTGCCGTTACGGTTCCTGAAGTAATAATTACATTTTGTGACGATGTTGCATTCGTGTCTGCAAAACTCCATGCGCCACTTGCGCCGACGAAGGTGAGTGTGTACGCATTACTACCCCCGAGGCGCACCGTTTTGCCGCTTGCGGTTGCATTCAAGAGGAGTACTCCGTTGTTGTGCATAAACGTACCGCCCGTATTTTGGAACGAGCCGCCGACAGTTGTCGTCGCAGTCGGGAGCGTCACCGTACCAAGCGTAATCGTAAAGTCATTCGTCGAGGTCGCCGTTCCACCCGCGAATGCCCAATTACCACCATTTCCGTTAAACGTAATATTGTAGAAACTTGAGCCATTTGGGGTAATGGTCTTGCCTGTTGTCGTTGCGGCAAAGGTCACGGTCGAGTTTGCCGGCGTGAATACCGCATTTGCATTCACCGTGAAGTTACCGCCGATAGTATGTGTTTGTGAACCCGCCCCTGAAAATGTTGAGGTACCAAAAAGCTGCAGTGACCCATCCCATGAATTTCCGGATCCCCCACTTTGAATCGTCACATTTCCCGCCGGTGCAAACGTTTTATCGGTCCAGACAATGAGTTTGTGCTCAGGCTGCACAATAAGCGTATCGGTCGCCGCATCCTCAGCATCAAATGGAATATCAGTATCTTGATCAGAATCGTACTGAATCATATCCGCAATCGTAAGCGGAGCGGCATCTTCGTGACGCACTATGACGCGGTGCTCGTAAAGATCCATCCCGGCAATGTCATCAACGGCATCGATGGTGATATTCGCAGCCTTTGTGCCACCGTTTGTATCGAGGAATAGTGTGAGAGTGTCTCCCGGATTGAACGTAACATCATTGATCGAGAAAGTACCATCGCCGGAATCACACACCGATGTGTAACTTCCGGCGCCCTGCACTTTAAGTGTAACAACCGGCGTAATATCATCACACACACTACTTATGCCGGAGCCTTCGCCAGAATAAACCGCCCCGGTAATGAGAATTCCTGTATCGCTATCGTCCCAACGAATTTGCCCCGGGTCACCTCCTGGGTCATTATCAAAACTTTCACCGTCAAAATTTCCGTGGTGGAGATTGAATTTCCAATATGAGCTCGGAATTCCCGTCTCGATCACGTTGTATCCACTCGTTATACCGCTCGAAGTCGCAAAACTGTTATGAAGGAAAATTGCGAGCGGATTCGCATCGATTACGCTCGAAGTAACTGTCAACATACTGCCCCCTTCGAGATCGAGTTCGAAATCGCCATTTGAGAGCGTAGTCACCGTCGGCGTCCCCGAAAGTGAAAGTCCATTTGGATCTGTGTTTCGTATCGAGTAGTACTGCGCATTCAGGGTGCCACCGGAGAGGCTGAAGGCGTAGCTACCACTTCCTTGCACCGCAATAGTAGTCGAAGCAGTCGCAGAGCCGATAATATCGAGGATGCCACCCGAGCGCGATACGCTCGACGATGAGGCAATACGTACATCAACCTGCCGCGACGAACCACCAAGAGATGTCCCATCGAAGTCGGTCGCATAACTCCAATAATCTGATCCGGAGGATTTTGTGTATTCACCCCAAATGTAGAGATCACCATCAACGCCCGCATGATCTTGCGAGTACAAGGAGCCTGTTGAGTGCACGGTAGTAATTATTGCGGAAGAATTCCACATGCTGACATCGGTATTACTCGTGAGTGCGAGCGTTCCGTACGTATCTCCGGTGTTCGATTTTGTGTTCAATGCAAAGCTTGTTCCCGAGGTAAGCGTGAGGGTCGAGTTCGTCCAATCGGTTGCCGCGCCGCCGACATTGTTCGTGAATGCACCGCCGACAGAGAGCGTCGCGTTCGGTGAGAGCGTGAAGCTTGAGGCCGCGGTAAGTGTGGTGTTGTTCGTCGAGGTTGCATTCCCCATCGTCCATCCACCGCCCGCATTGTTAAAGGTGAGATTGTAAAATGGCGATGATGACGCTGCAATGGTCTCTCCTGTATCGGTTGAGGTAAAGGAAACCGTACCATTCGAGTGCGTAAAGGTAGAATTGTTCGTCCAGCTTCCTCGTACATTGAGGGCGCCCACATTCGAAGCGATGAGTGTGGTACTTGCGGAAATGAGAAGGTTTCCATTCACCGTTATGGATGGATCATTCGTATTTATATTGACTAAGACGGGAAAGTCGCTTCCGATCGTCAGATCTGTTGTCGTAAGCGAACCTCCAAGAAGCGTGTAGGTCGGACTCCCAGCGCCAGATGGAGCGAGTGTGAGATTCGCATACGTAGTATCTGCCACATTCGTTGCACTCGCGGCTCGATAATAAAACGGGGCGGTACCAACACTAAACGTCCCGCCTACCGCTATCGCAAAAGGCGTGCCGCTTCCCGTGAGTATCCACGGCGCACTGCCTGCGTTTAACGTACCATTTGAACTTAGGCGCAGTACATTCGTAATCGTTGTTGTGGCACTTCCCGTATTCGTTACCACGCCACTTGTCGGGCCGCCGATCGTGAGATTGTAGAATTGCCATTCATTGCTTCCGCCAAAGTTGCCGGTAGAGCGAAGCTCGAACGTGCCTCCTGTCATCGCAATGACGCCGTTTCCCGTCGGTCCTCCCGAGCGCGTCGAAATATTTCCTGTGCCGGAAACCGTGCCGGCGGTAACTACCATCGCTCCCGCAATGGTGGTCGTCGAAGTATTGTCGAGCGTCCAACCTCCGCCAACTCCATTGAATGTAACATCGTACAGAGTCACGCCGGGCGCGTTGATAGACTTTCCTGTCGTCGTTGCGGCAAAGGTTATCGTCGTACTTGCCGAGGTGAACGTCGCGCCCGTTGGCACCGTAAGACCACCTCCTAGTGAGTAACTCTCAGTCGTCACACCCGTAAATGTCGACGCCGCGCCGAGTTCAAGTCTGCCATCGCGCGCATTTCCGGATCCGCCACTCTCGAGCGTCATATTTCCGCCTGGCGCAAATGTTTTCGCGCCCCAGACAAAGAGTTCGCGCTCTGGCTGCACACTAAGCGTGTCTGGAGAGCCCGACGTTGCGTCAAAGAAAATATCCGAGTCATCGTCACTGTCCCACACGGCAAGATCATCAATCGTAAGTGGCGCCGTATCTTCATGACGCACGACGAGCGCGTTTTCATAGAGATCGAGATTGGTGATGTCGGTCGTCGGTGTCTGAGTGACCGTCACTGCTTTTTTGCTTGTACCATCCAAATAGGCGGTAAGCACCACATCTCCCGTGAATGTCACGGGTATTGAGTAGAAGCCGGTCGCAAACACGCAACTGCCGCTGTAGGTCGATGTTGAGAGGCCACTCACGACAATGCGGACATTGTTCGTACTTCCATCGCACGGTGCGCCGATCGGTGACGTACCGTGGTCTGAATAGACGTGTCCTTCAACGTTAATCGTGAGACCCGAGTCATCAAAGCGAATATAGCCAGGAGATCCTCCAGAATCGTTGTCATAGTCTTCACCATCGTAATTGCCGTAATGATTCCTGAACCACCAGTACGACGTTGGTGCTCCAGATTCGGTTACGTTGTAGCCGCTCGAAATTCCTGTCGATGTCGCAAATTGAACTCGCTCGATTTGAAGCGCAGGGTTCTGATTGATCGCGGTTGATGCAATGGTGATCATGGATCCCGCATTCACACCAAGCTCGAAATCACCATCGGCGAGCGATGTAATGGTAGGAGTTCCTGAAATTGAAAGACCCGTTGAATCTGTGTTGCGCACACTATAGTACTGCGCATTCACCGTGCCGCCCGTGACTGCAAATCCATACGTGCCAGATCCTTGATTGGCAATAGTCGTCGTCGCGAGGGCAGTGCCCAAAATCTGGAGCGTACCCGTTGAATACGAAATACTTGAGGTATCTGCGATGCGTACATCAACTTGGCGCGGCGAACCGCCAAGGGCAGTTCCGTCGAAGTCCGTCGCATAACTCCAGTATTCATTCGCCGTGGAAACATACTGACCCCAGATATACAAATCCCCATCAACTGCTCCGTGGTCTTGCGAATACAAAGAGCCGCTTGCGTTCACCACATGTGTCGAAGCAGACGAATTCCACATTTTCACATCCGTGTTTGCTGCGATCGCGAGTGTCTCGTATGAGTCCCCTGTGTTTGCCTTGGCATTTAAAGAATAGGCGTTACCCGAATCGAGGTACAGTGTGGAGCCTGTCCAGGTGGTTGCAGCACCTCCTACTGAGTTGGTAAAGCCGCCGGAAACGGAGAGAGTAACGCCTGAGGAGACCGTAAAGCTCGATGCATTCGAAATAGTTGTTGATGCGGTCGACGTTGCGTTCTGTGCAATCGTCCATCCACCACCCGCCGCATTAAAAAACAGATTCGCAAACCACGAACCGTTTGGCGTAATTGTTTCTCCCGTGTCTGCGGAGTTAAATTTGACCGTGCCGCTGTTGTGGGTAAAGGCACCGCTGCTTGAGATGAGCCACGAACCTCCAACTGCGAATGTACCTGATGGCAGGGTGAGCGTTCCTTGATCTACGCGAACCGTACCGGTCGACGTTGCATTCGTATCGACAAAACTCCACGATCCGGATCCACTGAAATACAAGTGACTTGCGTCCGAATTATTAAGGCGAAGTGTCTGCGCGCTCGAAGCAGTAAATTTAAGTGTGCCGCTATTGTGCGTAAAGGTCCCACCATTTCGTGCAAATGAGCCTCCGATCGCGAAGGTATTCGAGGGTGCCGTGAGCGTACCGGTCGTAATAAAGGTATGACGCGAGCTCGTCGCATTTCCATTCGGGAATGTCCACGAGCCAGAGCCGTTGAACGCAAGATCATAGAAACTGTACGCCGCCGGCGCGATTGTTTCTGCAGCGGAGCCGTTAAAGAGCACGACTCCGTTGTTGTGCATAAAATCCCCGCTCGTGACTGCAAAGGAACCACCAATTGTTGTCGTGCCGCTTGCCAGCGTCACCGTACCGTTAGTGATCGTGAAATCATTCGTTGCTGTTGCTGTTTGTGAATTAAAAGCCCAGTTGCCACTTACGCCATCAAAGATGAGATTATAAAACGACGACGTTCCCGGAGTGATTGTTTCTCCTACCCCTGTTGATGCAAAAGTTACCGTTCCGCTTTGCGCGGTAAATGTACCACTGTTATTCCAATCTCCGAGTACCGAGATGTTGTAATTTGTTCCCGCTGAAAGCGTATCGTTCGCACCAATCCAAACGTCAGTTGCTTTTACATTGGATCCAAACGAAACCGATTTTGCCGCGCCATCCACAACAACAATACCAAAATCCTGCTTAAGGGCGCTCGCATCAGTCCACGTCGCCGCGCTTGATCCCATAAAGGTGGTGGATGCGGTGCCTTTCGTGAATGCTCCGTTTGCACCCACCGAGAGATTACCCGAAAGGTTTATAGCATAGATCCCTGCAGAAAGCGTTCCGTCATTCAGTGAAAGCGTGCTGCTTGCATTCAATGGAGAAGCAAGGTTCCAGGTTGCATTGTCCGAAGTGCCAAACGTAACCGCAAAGAATGCATCACTGAGGGATCCTGTCGAATCAATCGACTCAGTCGTTGAAGTTGCGGTAAATACAACGACGGAGCTAGATGCGGTGAAGGTGCCATTATTGTCCCAGGAACCCGATACATACAACGTGTTTGCATCCGGCTGCAATATGCCGTCAATTTGAAGATGGCGCACATCCACGTTGCCGCTTGATGCGCTATCGGGTTGATACGTCGTTCCGCTATTTACGAGAAGTCGTGCATCATAACAACCAGTCGCGCTACACAATGTTAAATCGTTTCCTGCGTCGACATTATAGAAAATATCTTCGTTGCCTGAGGCGGAATTATCATAGAGGGAAAGATTGCTGTTGGTCAGCGTCGGATTCTCATCCGATCCGAGTGCAAGATGTCGCTCAAAGAGCTTCATACCGCTAATGTCCCCCGTGCCATCATACTTTGTAACGGCAACCGCCTCACTTGTATTCCCCGCACTTGCGATCCATACGGTAATGATATCGCCCGCAAAAGCCGTGACATTGGGTATGTCCCACACACCAGCTGCAATCGTTGCAGTACGTCCCATTTGCAGCACACCGTTTACGGCAACGTACACAGTACCACTCGTGAGATTGGTACTCTGATCAAACTGCTTCGCGGTCCCTGCGACATGCACTCCTTCGTCCCATGCAAGCGTCCAATCGGTGAGTGTCGGGCAATTAACACCTGCGCATGCAAGATTTGCCTTCAGACGCAATTGGTTGTAGGTGGTAGTGTTGAGATTCGTAATATCGATCGGACCCGTACTGGTTCCTACGGAGTTGTATTGGAGCGCAAGATCAGGAATTAGAGCCCATGAGGACGTCGAAGTGAAGTATTCAATTTGATAGAGGATGTCGCTCGAACCCGGGGTTGAATCGCTCCACGATACTGATCCCCATTTGGGACCGATTCCATCGTTAAAGTCGGCTGAGGTCGTGGTAAGTGAGCCCGTTGTAATTGTAGGAAAACGACGCGCGACAAGATCGATCGGGACTGTGGACGGAATAACAGTCGCAAGCGATGTGGATTCAAGAATTTGAATTGTCGACCATGAGGTGCCGTTCCAATAGCTGAAATCATAATCGGTGTCGCCATCGTTATACGCAACAACAAGAATATTGCCGTCCCCTGTCCGCGCCGAGCGTAGTTCCCACGAGTCGGGCACCGAGGAAAGGAGTCCGGGGCCTGTCAGTGTTCCACCATCCCAGACCCAGTATTCGGATTGCCCAGTGTCCGAGGAAGGAATCATCAAGTAGCCGTCTCGACTACCATTTACTTCATATTCACACGTAACCGGGCGACCATTCGCACTATTTCCAAAAATTTCAAAAGTATTTGCGGTACCCAGCCAAGCAGATCCTGACCACTCCACAAACCCAATGTCGGCATTCACATCGATATAGCAAAGCGCCAGTTTGTCGGATCCCAAGTCTCTCTGGAGACGACCTCCTGCAAAGTCGCCCGCGAGCGCGAAGGTTGTAGTTGCAGCCCAACTGGAACCGTTCCAATATGTCCACACAAAACTATTTGCCGTACCATTGGAGACTGCGACAATAGCCTGATCGCCAGATTCCTCATACTCAACCGCCATACCTTCGTTGTTAATGGTGACTTGCTGACCCCCGATCATATATGCATTTCCCCACGAGGAACCATCCCACACCAATGCTTCATAGTCTCTTGCACCCGTTGTCGCATCACGCACAAGCAGAATGAGCTCGTCTGAAACCGGATCTGATGCGAGTTGTACCCACTCACAATTTGTTGAGATCGAGAGTGAGATGGATGATGTTGCACTCCACGATGCACCATCCCACGTACGATAGACTGCTTCCGTTCCGCTACACGAAACCACCATCGCGTCCCCCGAAAGCGTCTCATAGGCTACATCCATGCCACGCTGAGTAAGATCTGCAACCGCCGTAACAAAACGCACCTTATTTCCCGAAACATCCGTCGTACCGTTCAATACCTGCGCATCAACCCCGCCTGTTGCTCCTTGGGTAACAATGATGTACTCGTCACGTGTTGGCGCTGCATCAACTTCCACAAAACGAATCGTATCGCCGACCGTGAGCGCACTCTGCTCCGTTCCCCATGTAGTACCATTCCAGATCCTAAAGCGCGGCGTCTGTACCACGCCTTCTGAATATGCCGTAAATGCTTCACGAATAGTACTTGAAATGCGCGCACCACCACTTCCCGTCACTTCCGTGTCGTCAAGGGAATCAGTCGAGAATTGACTGTCGGTTGTCTGGAACCACGTGCCGACAATAACACTTGTATCGACAGTGAAACTGTGCGAATCGGACCATGCCGACCATGCATTTCCCCCGGCGGGATCGCGGGCACGCACGCGCCACCAGTACGTATTGCCATTCGTAAGCACATCCGCCGGCTGCACCTTAAATTGAATAGTCGTGTTATGTTCAAACGGCGAGGTGTCGGTAGAGGAGGCAACACTCGTAAAAGAGCTACTGTGATCGAGCGAGTTGCGCGTCGTCGATGCCGCAAAATCAGTGGTGCCTGAAATCGAAACCTCGTAAATAAGATCGTCGTCTTGCGGGTCGGATGAGATAAATTGAAACGATGGAGTTGTCGTCCCTACTTTTTCATTATCAAACGGCAAACTTTGAGTCGGTTGCGAAACGGCGAACGCCCAGGCAACACGCCAATCCGAGAGAATCGGCGATGCGCCAAGATGGGTCATATCCGCACGCAAACGGATTTGATTGTAGAGCGTAGGACTGAGACCAAGAAGCGAAAGAGGCGATGTATCATACCCCGCCGCATTCCCAGACAGATCGACATCGGGAATGAGTGCCCAAGATGATGTCGACGTGAAGTACTCAAGGTGATAGAGAATGTCACTCGAGGTTTCCGTATCCGTCCACGAAACTGATCCCCACGAGTTTGCTTCGCTTTTCCAGTCATAGTCGATAGTGGTCGAGGTCGTAGTCGCGTTTACAAATGGTGAAGTAATAACCACTTCATCGCTCACATTTGTTTCCGCGTCTTCTAGCGTGTCGGTGTCAAATTGATAGCGGGTCGTTTGGCGCCACGTCGACACCGTGACACTGGTATCGATTCCGACACTGTATATTTCAGACCAAGCGCTCCAGTCTTTGGAGTTATTTCTATCCTTAGCACGAACTCTCCAATAGTACGTTGTACCGTTTGAGAGCGAGGACGTTGGAATAAAGCGAATCATCTGACCCGAATTGAACGGATCCTTATCGGCTGGCGTCACGATGTTGTTAAATTCATTCTGATTGGTAAATGAATCCATTGATATCGCGGGAGAGCCAAACGCGTAGTCATCATCAATTTGAATCTGATACGTGATTTCATTTCCCTCAGGATCTTCGGTATCGAAATCAAACCATGGTGAGGTTGAGGCTGAGAGTTCGTTGTCAAACGTGCGATCAAGCGTCGGCGCGAGCGGCTCATTGTTCGTCGTGAGCGCAGGATACGCATCGTACCCATCGAGCGTAACACCATTCGACGTAACGGCACGGAAACAATACGGAATCGAACTTGAGGCGTTGTGCTGCAGCACAAAATCCCACTCAATATCCTGACCAACCGATGCTCCGTTTGGATTCGTACTGGTATCATTTTGCTCTTCATACGTTGCAAC
>CAYMRY010000005.1:1285-32174 GCA_964393065.1 uncultured Candidatus Saccharibacteria bacterium | reverse complement strand
TGCAGAGTATTGAGCACTTGTAGTGGAGTAGAAGTCACGACTTCCTTTCCAGAAATCGGCACTCGTAGTTGAGAAACCGCTTGCAAGATAGCTTGCGCCCTCGAGACCATCAAAGGTTCCACTCCAGTTTCCACTGGTGTCTAAAAGATTTGCGCCGATTGTAGTCGTCGCTATTGCTACACCGAATGAGTTTGTCGCGAGTAATGCATTGGTAAGACTTGATATGGTTAAATTCGATGTCGAGGCTGTAGTTGCAGAGAGGTAGGTAGTTGAGGCAAATGGTAGAGTCGAGGCTAGACCATCACCACGAATGGTTGTCGTCGCCGTTCGTCCCACATACAAAGTATCGAAAACTGAAATCAGTGTTGAGGATGCAGTATCGAAAACGGCGCCACCAATGACTTGTAGTTTTGCGAGCGATGTGGTTGCTGTACCACCAACGAGTACTTGATTGGTTGATGTTGAAGGCCTGAGACCACTTCCATTAAAGAACGTAAAGTTTACATCAGTGCCGCCACCCCCTCCTGTTTGATCAGTATCCCAAATCGGTACATTTCCTGAGACCTTAAGAACTGTTCCTGCTCCACCTATTGCAAGCTTGGTGAGTACGCCAGATGAGTTTGCGTACAATATATCGCCCTCACTGTAAGAGGTCTGTCCTGTTCCGCCGTATTGAGAGAGCAAGGATGATGTCGCCGATACCACACCATTGTTTGCTTGAAGCGGACCATTCAAACTACCGATAACAGCACCACCGCTCAAAATTTGCTGCGCGGTAAACGTATTTGCAATATAGGTCTTCGGAATTGTCGATGAGGAGGAAACAAAGTAGTTTGCGGAAGTGGTAGAGAAAAGATCGGTCACTGAATTGTAATACGCGATTGAGGTGGAGCTAAAACCAAGACCGGTCCCTGCGAAGAATTGAGATGATGTTGTGGAGAAGAAGTTAGTGACTGACTTCCAGTAGTCAGTTGAGGTAGTGCTGAAGAGGAGGCCAAGCGATGCCGAGTATTGAGCACTTGTAGTGGAATAGAAGTCACGACTTCCCTTCCAGAAATCACTACTTGTTGTGGAGAACCCAAGACCGAGTGAGGAGAAATAACTTGCGCTCGACGTTGAGAATGCTGATGAGAGGTAGGTAGTTCCCTCCAATCCATCAAACGTTCCTGACCAGTTCCCTGTGGTATCGAGGAGGTTTGCGCCGATGGTGGTGGTTGCCACAACTGCGCCACTTGAGTTCGTGGCAAGAATGGATGAGGTAATGCCAGTGAGCGAGAGATTGCCGAAAAAGGCGTTGGTAGAAGATGCATAAACTGTTGAAAGAAGCGTCGTCGAAGCATTACCAAAAGTCTGGAGCCCGGTGAAGATATTTGCAGTATACGTCTTGGGGATTGTTGAAGAAGCGTTCACATAGAAGTTCGCTGAGGTGGTGGAGAAATCGAGGCCTGTTGTTGAGGCGAAGTAGGTTGCTGATGAGGTAGAGAACCCAAGACCAGTTGAAGTGTAGTAGTTCGCGCTTGAGGTTGAGAAGAGAAGACCAAGGGATGCGGAGTACTGTGCGCTTGTGGTGGAGTAGAAGTCACGTGCTGACTTCCAATAGTCAGCACTCGTTGTTGCGAATGCAGCTTCTCTGTTTTGTGCGAGGAAATAAGTAGCAGAGGTGGTCGCAAAGAAGTAATCCTTTCCAATGGTGTTGAGGTAGGTAAGGACACGAGCATTTGTGTAGTAGAGGTTGTTTGTGCCTTCATCGAGGCCATCGGTGGTGGTGGCGTACCAGGATGCAAGCGTGAGGTAGTTGTCCAAGGTGGTGAATGTCGGAAGTCCAAGAGACGAGGTCGACATCTGGAGCCAAGTGTTCCCTGCACCGCCGATGAGGATGGAGGATGAGGCGATAGTTGAAAGACCAGTGCCTCCTCTCGTTGCAGTAAGGGTACCGGCGGTGTCTGAGAGTGCGATAGCGAGCGCTGAGGTAGCCATGTCAGTCCAGGTGCTTCCGTTCCAGACAAACAGGTCGCCGTAGTTCTCAGTGATCGCGGCTACGTCCAAGAGATCCTCGATTGAGTTGTCGGTAAGGTCATCTGCGGTACGGCTGGTTTGTTGACTCTCCCAGTAGTTCGCTGAGGTTGTGGAGAAGGCCATCGTGGTTGAGGCGAAGTAGGTGGCGCTTGTCGTTGAGAAGAAGTCACGCGCCGTTTTCCAGTAATCATTTGAGGTCGTGGAGAATGCGAGGCCAAGGGAGGTGAAGTACGAAGCGGAGGATGTTGCAAAGAAATCACGTTGCGTCTTCCAGTAATCAGCACTCGTGGTAGCGAAGGCAACTTCCCTGTTTTGGGAGAGGAAGTAGTCAGCGGAGGATGTGGAGAAGAAGTAGTTTTTGTTGAAGGTATCAAGGTAGGTAAGGACGCGGGCGTTGGTGTAGTAGAGGTTGGAGAGTCCTTCGTCGAGTCCGTCAGATGTGGTGGCGTACCAAGCAGTAAGTGAGAGCTTGGCGTCCAGTGCTGCTTGAAGATCTGTTTGGTTTGCAAGCGTTCCTGTGATGGCACCCCAAACTGCACCGCCACCTCCTGTTCCTGCACATGTGCCGTCTGCGAGCTGGAAACAGCCACCCGAGAGGCGGATACCGTTGGCGAAGGTCGATGTTGCCGTTGTTGAAGTGATGTTGAGAGCTGGTGCTTGGATGCCGGCACCGAAGGTTGAGGTGGCGGAGCCTCGGAGTGTTGTCGTTCCTGTATCCCCCACAAAGAGTGCCGAATAGACTGAAGCGAGGGTTGAGGAGGCGCTCAGGAACTGTTGGAGTCCTGTGAAGAGGTTAGAAGTATAGGTCTTAGGAATTGTCGTCGATGAGGAAACAAAATAATTCGCACTCGTCGTAGAGAAAAGATCAGTAACGGAATTGTAGTACGCGATAGAAGTCGAGCTGAAGCTGAGGCCGGTTCCCGCTAAATACTGCGCCGAGGAAGTTGAAAAGAAATCGCGAGCAGATTTCCAATAGTCAGATGATGATGTAGAAAACAAAAGACCAAGCGAGGCTGAATATTGGCTTGAAGTTGTGGAATAGAAGTCACGCGCGCTCTTCCAAAAATCGGCAGAAGTGGTGGCGAAGGCGACTTCTCTGTTTTGTGCGAGGAAGTAATTCGCAGACGTGCTCGAGAAGAGATCGGTCACTGAATTGTAATACGCGATTGAAGTTGTTGAGAATGCAAGACCAGTTCCTGCGAAGTACTGTGAAGAAGTGGTCGAAAAGAAATCAGTCGCCGACTTCCAGTAGTTACTTGAGGTGGTTGAGAAAAGAATACCGGTCGAAGCCGCGAACTGTGCGCTTGAAGTTGAAAAGAAATTGCCTACCGATTTCCAGTAGTCAGACGAGGTTGTACTGAAAGCAAGACCACGTGCTACGTAGTAATCGTTGGATGTGGTGGAAAAGAAGTCACGCGCAGTTTTCCAGTAATCAGCCGACGTTGTTGAAAAGAAATAATTTTTATTAAAAGTATCGAGGTACGTGAGAACACGTGCGTCAGTGTAGTACACATTACTTCCACCCTCGGCGATATCTTGCGTCGTCGTTGCGTACCACGCAGAAAGTGAGAGCTTGGCATCAAGAGCCGCTTGAAGATCACTCTGGTTTGAAAGAGTACCCGAAATCGATCCCCATGCAGCGGAAGCAGAAAGACCTAGACTTGAAGTTGCGATTAGGTCATACCCACCGAGCGCATTGCCGACGAGTACTTTCCCGTATGTAGGCGCTGACGACGTGCCCGTACCGCCATTTGCAATCGGCAGAAAACCTGTGACATCCGCCGCTAAATCCACAAGCGCGCTTGCAACAACACCGGCGGTTGCCTTGAGGATTCCCGAAAGATTGCGCAGCGTAAAAGTACCCCCGACGATCAGATTCGAGGTTGAAGCGGTCGAACTCACTGCCAAATTGGTCGTGGTTGCGTTTGTTGTCGT
The DNA here is from genome assembly GCA_964393065.1 of uncultured Candidatus Saccharibacteria bacterium. Classification (GTDB taxonomy): domain Bacteria; phylum Patescibacteriota; class Minisyncoccia; order Phycocordibacterales; family UBA2100; genus UBA10103. The sequence goes on along the minus strand of CAYMRY010000005.1, from coordinate 28,223 downwards.
CGAATTAGAGATAGTGAGACCTCCCGTAAAAGTCGAAGAGGCGGTGACGATAATCCCGAGGGTAGTCGTTGGTGCCAAATATCCGGAAACAATTGACCACGCTTCACCAAAATTCGATCCGGCGCCACCGACATCAACGCCACATGAAAGCACTCCGGAAGTTGACGCTTTCACGTCACAATTTGCAGCTCCTAGCTGCGAAACGATAAGGCCAGTCGTTGAGGCAACGCCTGAGGCATCGATCGAAAAGAGGCGACCGTTCGTTGCAGTGAGAACTTCGAGAAGACTCGCTGATTGCGAAGGAGCGCCGCGCAGCGAAAGTACCGTCGCACTCGAAGTTGTCGCTTCAACGGTAAGTACTGCTGTTGAAATCGGTGTCGTCGTCCCTATTGCGGATTGGCCACTTCCCCTTACTGCACTCGAGACCTGCGCAAATGCAGCAGAAGAAATTCGTTGTCGCGGAGAAAGCGTCTCATAACTCACACCATTCGATGAGACTTCGACCTGAAGATACACTGCGTTTGCATCGAACGCATACTCAAGCGCGTCAGGATACCCACCTGTAGTGTCCCCGATATGAACGGTGAAAACGCCCTGTCTCACGATTGCGGTCGTTGCTGTTGGCAAGGCCACTGGCCACACGCGATTACCGGACGAAACTGTCGCCGTATCCCAGATAGAAAATTTGAAATAATAGCTTGTACCGGAGCTGCCAAGAAGATTACCGGATGCGTCGGTAAGGCGCCCCTGGTACGAAAGAATACTGGGAATACTTGCTGCTTCAGCGATTGCTGGAGCCCACGTGAGAATAGGAGCAACAGGAATAAGCGTCAGGCAAAAAATAAGCCAGACGTCGAGGACGCACAGAACGATTTTTTGTATGCTTTTTGTCATTGAAAACCCGCTCGCAAAAGTGCCGCACTTTAAATCCTGCGACACTGCGTAATTATATCGCGAGAAATCCGTCTAGTTTGGCTATAATGAGCCTTTTTTGGGGATTAACCTGCTTATAAAGCGATCCCTGTTTATAAAACCTCAAAAGGACTCAACATTGGCCGCACATTCATCGAAAATTTTGTGATTTTTATCGATCGACTTTGCATGTCATACAACCCCACTCTGCCGCTGTTTTTGTTCAGAAACCGTACTCTTTTTCTGCATGATCGATGGAGGGCATGAAATATAGCTTTTTTAAGCTATTGCTTTTTTAAAATAATTGGTATTGAAAATCGACCTGGCAAAACGTTAGCATTTCATGCGACATTTCCGATTTGATACTCTCTTTGACACATCTACTATTACGAAATACACAAAAAGAGTTTCGCACAAAGGGCTCTTCGCTTTACACCTACTTATCCACAGCCTTCTCATCAATCAGCACTATTCGACCACAGAAAAATCAATTCTATGACGACTGTTATACTGAGATTGCGTATACACATCACAATGGCGACTCGAATATTTTTTACATCAGGGGTAGCGCTGTGTATTATCTTTGCGATTATTCCCTCGCAGCTTAATGCGCAAGAAACATCACTTGATGCGCGAACACTGCAACCGACTGCAACGGTTTCTTTTTCTCCGCGCACTGCGTCATATGTCGAGGGTTCTGTATTCGAAATTCCGGTCACCATTGATACTGACGGGCACAGTGTTAATTCGATGGAAATAATTGTGCAATTTGATCCAAAAAAAATTGCAGTTGTTAAACCGTCCGGAGGCACCTCGATCATCGGTCTATGGATAGAACCACCAAGTTTTGATAACACAAAAGGAACCGTGCGCTTTTTAGGTGCAATTCCGGGCGGAATAAAGGCAAATTCTGGAATTATTGCCACCATTACTTTTCGCGCACTCCAAGCCGGCGATACCACGCTGCGTTTTTCCTCAGAATCGCAAGTGCTTCTTAACGACGGGTACGGCACAAGCGTGAATACGACGTTTGGGCGTGGTTTTTATTCCATTGCCACAAAACCACCCGAGGGAGTAGCCGTTTTCTCTGAGACGCACCCTTCCCCGAGTACGTGGTACAACAACAATAGCCCCTCCTTCTCCTGGGATCAGAGCATTCCCGTTGATGGGTATAGCTATACTCTCGATACTTCTCCGTACACCGTACCTGATAATACGATTACGAGTACCGATTCTAAGCGCGGTTATGAGGGCCTTCATGATGGGGAATGGTATTTTCACCTTAAGGCGCGCAAAAACGGCGTCTGGGGTAATACTACGCATTTCCACGTCAAAATTGATACGGCTCCGCCCGCAGAATTCACTCCTCGGGTAGATTACATCGCAACAGCAGCCTCTTTGTACACAGGCCTCGTATCGTTCGAGACCACCGATGCGCTCTCCGGTATTCATCACTACGAAGTCGGAGCACTCGATAGTGTGAACACCGGCGCATCACCCGTGTTTATCCAAACTGAAAGCCCGTACCGCGTCCCCACCGATTCTAAAAACATGCGCGTAATAGTGCGCGCATTCGACGCTGCCGGAAACACACGCGACACAGCTGTCGATGTGAATGTATCGACGATTATGGCACTTATCGTGCAAAACGCCTGGAATGTCGGCCTGAGCGCAATTGTGATCATACTGCTTGCGCTCTTTGGTATTCACTACCTCATTGCGCACCATGTTCTCAGACATATGCGCGACGCGTATCGATACTTCAGAAAAGAACAAACTGAAGACCAAGTACATGTGCACGATGAAGTTGTTACCACTGCACCCTCACCGCTCCATAATGTCGTGACACCTCCCCCGCACGAAGAGACACTTGCCCCACTCGATTTAAAACATCCACACCAACCAGGAAGCACTTCCTGAGTTTCCAAATTCTACGTTTGCTTCTCGTTTTCGCGGAGTTCTTTGACAATCGCCTTCTCCGCACTAGTTAAATCACCACGGATTTCTTGAATAAATTTCTTTTCCATTGTGGTAAGCTCGCGTTTTTTTGCTTCTTCTTCGAGTTCTTGTGCAAAGGTGTCGATATCATCGCGTAAAATCAAGAATGAGCGATGGGCGACAATCTGCGCATGATCGAGTGAGCCGCCCTCACGTTTTCGCAATCTCAAATACTGCAAAAAGAGAAGAATGTTCAAAATTGCAAACACGATGATAAGAACCGCAAATACGATACTCTGAATGTCTCCCCATCCTGTGAAAAAAGTCATGAAATCAAACGACCGCTCGACAAACACCTTTTGCTCTGAAGGGGGCGGAGTTATCGGTACGGGGGCAGGCATCACAACTTGAGGCTCTAGGCTTGGAATCGTTTCTGTTGATTTTATATGGGTCTTTTTCACAGATTCGATCTCAGGCTTTGTGGGGGGCAACGGTGCACCTATGGTCACCATTCCTCCGCTTACACCACTCAAAATTGACGTACCATTGCCGTCGTTAGCAAGAATGGAAGCATTTTCGATAGAAAGCTGTGCACTTCCCTCTTTTCGTGCGCGAAACGTAACGGTTAGTACCGTTCCGTTGGCACCCGTGTATCCCGGATTCAGGGCTATACCTTCAAAATTCACTGTGCCAAGTGAATTGGAAAACGATGGCTCCTGAACCCACAAACCGATGACCGATCCTGCCTTTGAAACAACCGCTACCTGCAAAAGATCGCTCGGGAATTTAAGGACTCCGTCGACAGCATTCATCGCCTGATCGGTACTTGAAACAGTGACCGCAACCGAGATTGTTTCCCCGCTTCGCATTGATGCATTTGAAGGTACTACATTTAACGTCGCCGCATCGGCAACAAATGGACTGCACAGTCCAATAAGTACGAGAAGTACACCACTCTGAATACTATTTTTTACGGCGTGCATGACGAATGTAGAATGCACCAGAAAGTGCAAGTAGTACTAGTATAGCGAGAACACGGTAGTGCCATGGCTCCATTATTGACTCGTTCGGGGATAAGAAAACAAGTCGCTGATTCCCTTCGGCATCGAGCGCTCGTATAAAGAGATAGCCTTCTTTTTGTTCTTGAGTCAGTACATGCGGACTTCGTATAGAACTAAAATCTACGAAACGCAGTAGAAATTGCGGATAGGGAAAAAAGAGACTTTCAGAAATTTCGTAACGCTGAACGCCCGTTTGCTTATCCTGAGTCGCAAAAATGAGGACCTCTTGTCCGTCAAATAGATCCGGCGACGCTGTGCGCGTAACCTCGAACGGTTCCGGTGGTATCGTATCAAGCCCATTTTCAAACCCAGAGGGTGAAGTATGGGGTTCTAGCAGTACTTTTGGAGCAAGCGATACGGAGAGGGGCGTACCGACGCCGTCGTGAGCAAGTGCCCGCGCTTCATTCAGCTGAAAGCGTAATTCACTCTCGCTGAGCACATCAAATTCGAGTAAAAGTACTTCGCCCCTCTCTCCTCGATACCCTCCCGGTACGATACCAGCAAAGCGAATGCCCGAATCGGTATCTTCCGGAGACTCAACCCAAAAAGTTACAACAGAATTTCCCGACCGAATGTCGGTGAGACGCAGTTGCTCTTTCGGATACACCAGCACGCCTTCCAGCGCATTGAGAGCCTCGCCTTTTGTATTCAGGATAAGTGCGATACGCAACGTTTCGCCTAAGAGAGGTTGATTCGAGGCGAAAACTGATAATTCCGCCGCATGACTCTGCGGCGCAAAGGCAAATAGTATGATTACAAAAAAAGAAGCACGTAAAGTCCGCATAGTTATCCCGTCCAGTTATACGCCATAATAGAAAAATCGATCAAATCAACTTTGTTGTCGCCGTTAATATCAACATGCGCAGGCGGGTTTGCGCGCTTGTACCAATACGCGACGATCGAAAAATCCACAAGGTTTACCTTACAGTCAGTATTAACATCTCCGCGAATTGTACAAGCGCTTTTGGACGCGATCACATTTTTAGTTCCTACCCTAAATCCCACAGTTGATCCAAAGGCGCTGATTTCATTGCCGACGATGCCTTTCGATTTGGCGTGGTGATCCCCAAGTTCAAGTACCGAGGAATCTAAATTGTACAAATAGACCCCGTCTTCGTCTGCCTTGGTGCGCGCGAATATTTCAGACTCAGAATTTACTAGAATCGTCACATCGGCGCTTTGCGCGCTCTCACCAAAAAATGAAATAGTATCGCCGCGCTTTACCTCACTCTTATCCGCCGCGATCGTTGGCGCTATAAAAATACCCGAAATGCCCAACGCAGTTCCCGGAGTTAGTTCAACCGGGAATGAAAAAATACTCGATTTACGATTATCAGAGTCGGTGCCATACACGCCGATATTGTAATTTCCTGCATTCAGATTCGTAAGACTGATTGAGAAACGGGCATCCGGGCCAGCGATGGTCGTCGCTGCGATCTGACCATCTTTAAGGGCGGTGACACGACTTAGGGGAAACGCGCGCCCCGTAAGGTCGACGCGCATCACGCCAACGGTTCCGCCTCCACCACCTCCGCTACTACTCCCCCCGCCCCCTCCGCCACCCCCTCCTCCACCACCGCCACCTGAAGGAGCTACTGGTGTTGCACTCACTTGTGTTGAGGTGGCAATAGTATTTCCCAAATTATCCAAAACGCGGATTACAAAATAATAGGTCGTTGCATTGGCGAGACCCGTTCTCGTCGAGGCAAGTACATTGCCCACACTTGAAAACGTGTAGGGTCCACCGCTAGCTGTTGACTGTCCTACTGCATAGCCACCTACCGCCCATCCTAAATACGCCTCAGATGCGCTCCACGAAAGTGCTACTTGCGCGTTACCGGCATTAGCACTTACCGCGGGGGTGGAAACCTGAGGAAAAAAAGGAAAGCTCGCATTAGTGCCAAAAGAACTCGATGATGAAGTACCAACACCGATTTCCATGAGGATACTTTGTAGACCAAACGATGTTGACGTAGCATACCCGCCCGGCGCGATCGTCGGAGTTTCTACTGTATAGCTTGTCGAAGTGTACCCTTGAGCGAGAAGAATGTTGGGAATGCTCGCAATCACGGCGCACCATAGAAAAACTGCAATACTGCGCTGTTGTACCCACATACCGTACGTGCATTCTACCGCACCTTTGCAGCAAGAATCAGTGCACCCTGGAGTCCTGCACTGTCTCCGAGCACCGCCATCTTAATGTCTGGCGCTTTTGGATACATCGTAAGACGTTTTTGAAGCGATTCGCGTACGCGATCAAGTGGGATGGGATTTACACCCGTAATCATGGAACCCCCGATCACAATCGTATCCGGCGACCAGTGGAGGACCGAATTATAAAGACCAAGCGCGAGATAGTCTGCCAGTATGTTTCGCTCATCGATTGACTCGAGATCTTTCGGCTCGACGCCAAACTTTTTGCGCACCGCTGTACCTGAAATGAGTGATTCCAGTTCACCATCAGGGATCATTTGATGACCCATCTCAAATCCGTAGGTTGTTTTATCGATAACACCATCCGTAATCCGCGCCGCATTCACCCCGGTTGAAACGGTGACGTACATCATGATACTTGATCCCTTGCCGGCACCAAGATGCGCTTCTCCGAGGCCGATGAGCCCCATGTCGTTGGTTGCAATTGCCTTGGTGTTCAGCTCTTTTTCGAGTAATTGAATGAAGGGTGTGCCCACCCATTGACTCAAATGCGGTGGCTGGTACACAAAAACGCCTTCTGCGAGAATTCCCGGTATGCAGCCAACGATGGATTCAATCATTTCTCCCCCCGCCTCTTCTTTTGCCATCGTTACAAGCTGCGCAACCATGTCCCTTGCCTCGTGTGGCGTTGGACGTTTCTTAATTTCTCCGAGCGCTCCAGCGCGCGCTCCCGCAACCCGCATATTTGTTCCTCCGATATCAAAAACAATGTTCATAGATTCACTTCGTGCGTTCAATCATTGCTGGTAAATTCACTGCGAGCCCTCTCCCAAAATTCAGGATGCCCCTTCAGCTTCATATAGTACCACCACTCAGCGCCCCACAAATAATGTTCCGAAAAACCGCTTTCGCGCGCTACTAAAAGGATCTCCTCAAAGCGCCCCATGTTCATGCGCTGTAATTGTTCTTCGAGCGTCGTTTCAACTATCGGTTGATTGAGCCATGGTTCGAGACCAACTTCGATTGAGATACTCGGCTTTTCTCCCGTCAGTATGTCAAGAATGTTTTGCTTCAGACGAAAAAAGGCACCCGAGATGGGGTAGCGGAAGTACCCAAGATAGTGTGTGTACACATACAGGTACATCGTCGAACCAAATACGTCCGCATGCGAGCGCGCTTTATACCAAAGACCGAATTCACCACCATCGGTAACAACAATCGGATGATGCGGATCAAGAGAGCGCACAAGCGCGACTTCTTGCGCAAAGAATTTCTCATCAGGTTCACCGCACAGGTGTCGCGCATAGTTGAGGAACGGCTCATTTTCGACCTGAAAACGATGCAGTGCAGAAGAATCTCTATAGCGCTCAACAATCGCTTGTATGTAGCTGAGACGGTGCCTACGTTCCTCTTCCACGCTCTTCCCCTCGATCCACACGGGCGTGTGACACTCTGGCCACCCAGGAGTCTTGCGACCAACAGCGAGGATAACTTTCGCGCCCCTTTTTTCCGCTTCCTGCATCTGAAAATCGAGCTCCTCAAATGAAAAACGATCTTCTTCCGGCTCGATCATAGGCCAATGGGCGGAGAGTCGGAGCTTTCGAACCCCGAGATCATCGAGGAGTGCGAGGTAGACTTCTTTCCACTCGAGCCCAAGCTCATCGGCATGAAGCTTGCTAAACGATACTCCATACGGAGAAATAGGTAGCACATCGCGCCGTGATACAAGGTAGAAGCCAACGCCGATGACTACAATAACAGTGAGTAAAAGTATGCTCAATTTCATATGAGATACGGGAACGCGAGACCACACAGAATGAGAAAAACTCCGAGAAACGTATGCCAGCCGCCATGTCCGTGCGTTGCACTTGATTCCATTTTCGGCATGCGTCCTGCAAAGAGAAGAGAGAATATAAACAGAAATACGAATTGAAGACCCGCAAGGGCGTTCACGAGAGAGACACTACCGATACTCACCGCGAGTGCGGTTAGAACGCTGCCAATTCCAGCGACTACTTTGTTTCCGATAATAAGTGCTTTTGCTCGCGAACTCGATTTGCGTCCACCTTTGAAAATTTCACTCCGAAGAGCTGGTATTGAAAGGAGCGAGAGCGCCACGACCACATTCATCATGCGCATCCAAAAAAAGCCATCGATAAATGTCGTCTGCACGAAGATAAGTTTACCGAGAAATGCGGTGAGCCCAAAGGTAAGACCCGCACCAAAAGTCAACATCAACGCACGCCGATTGAAATTGAATCGCGAAATAATCAGTGTACCGAGCGCGAGTAAGAGTATCGAGGGAATCAGTGACGGCTGCACGTCCCCATCAATCCATAAACCCGCGAGAACAAACGTTACTATCGCAGAAATCCCTCCGATAACTGGCGCAACATCGGAGGCCCGTGCTATCGCAAGCGCGCTGTAGAGCTGATACAGAGAAATCGTAAAAGTAACTGCGTTAATGAGTGCGAGAAAAAGAATGTAATCACTGGGAAATGACACATGGCCTGTGAACGCAAGAACAGCAACTGCCCCTGAGAGAAGCGCGGTAAAAAACGTGTACACAATTGGCTTTCCGATATGTGTCGCCTTGACAACAACATGCTTGTCAACAAGCGTTGAAACCGCAAACAAAAATTGCGCGAAAATCGCGAGCGCAAGCCACAAAGCCATGTCGTTATTCTAACAAAGCATTGTGCTCAATTAATGCTTTATACACGTACGCGCTCCGACGAATGGTACGCTTTTGTGTCTCGTAATTAACTTCGATTAAGCCGAATCTTTTTTCAAAACCAAGCGCCCACTCGTAGTTATCGAGAAGTGACCAGTACATAAAACCATGAATGCTCACACCGAGATGTAGTGCCTCATGCACCGCTCGAACCAGCGCCTTGATGTACTGAGCGCGCATACTATCGCTTGCATCGGCGATACCGGCTTCAGCAATATAGATAGATTTATCGTACCGTTTAAGCATCATGAGCGCCCCGAGAAGCCCTTCCGGATACGAATCCCATCCCATATCTGTTTTTTCGTACACCGCGGTATCTCCGAATTTTTTGTGAATATAGTAATTAAGACCAATAGAGTCGCACCTCGCCTGTACTTTTTGCATAAACGAATGCGTCCAATGGAAATTTAGCGTCGCAGCAATCAACTTATTGAGCGGATTCGCATTCGCATGAAAGTAAATCACGTGCATGACAATTCCCACGTCAACATTGGGGCGAACTTTCTTTATCTCGTCATACGCACGATTATGCGCACGCGCAAGATGCGCCCGCACACGTAGATAGGAGTAAAAGGCACCTCGCTTGAATGGTGCCCATGTGCCGCGAATCCAACCATTTGAAGCAAAAACAATCGGCTCGTTTATGGTGGCATAGTGTGAACACAAGCCATCAAGTGCGTCGACAACGCGTGCAGCATAGCGCGCAAATAGTTCAGGAGCGTCCGCATGTTCAAACCCGCCTTTGTCTGCAAACCACTGTGGCAGTGTGAAATGCCACAGAGTCACAAACGGCTCCATACCTCGCGCATGAAGCGCCTTCACAACCGTACGGTAGTGTTCGAGTGCGTCTTCATCAAAGCGGCCCTCTTCAGGTTCGATACGCGCCCACTCCACCGAGAGTCGATGACAATTGTGCCCAAGAGATTGCGCAAGATCGAAATCTTCTTCAAAGAGATTGTAGTGATCACACGCGCGGCCACATACAGGAACGATTCCCTTGCGCGCAGCATCGGCCCAATCACAGTTTTCAATTCCCCCCTCAACCTGGTACGAGGCGGTTGCGGCGCCCCAGTAAAACCCTTCTGGAAATTTCTTCGACGAAGCACGGTCGCTTATTGGTACCGTATCAGCCATGCTGTTCGTACGATTCAATAACAGGTAGTCCGCCGAAATCCTCTTTCTTTATTTCCGTATAGCGCGGATTCTTGAGAAGAGCGGGGGCGCCGTTATGTTCTACAACATAATACGCAAAGCCGTGCATCGTTTGTACCATCGTGTAATCGGCGTGTCCCGGCATCGAAACAGGATCTTTGTCACCAAAATCAACAGGAGAATCGTCGGCGGTCACGAGGTATGTTCCTCCAGTATTCGCAACAAGATGTCCGTAGCCCGGTGGCATGTAGGCGGATTCTCCGCTCACTACTTTGAGAGCGCGAAATTCTTCAACGCGATCGGCCTGCGGCACGCCTTCAATTTCCACCAATTTTTGTTGCAGAAGTACCCCTTCGCCGAGCAACACCCAGTAGGTCTCGTCCAGCTGACCAATATGATAGTGACCATACGTTTTAATATACTCCCCTCCCACCATGCCAGGTTCCCAGACAGTAACATTACGCATGTCACTTCCACCGCGAATCATGTAGTAATGCACATCAGGCCCTTTGGCATCAGGAAAAAGTAATACCTCCCTCATCTTCTCGTGCGGCCGCAGTGCTAAATGCTCTTTCTTTGGATTATTCATGCCGCCATTATGGCATAAAAAACGGACGCGCAAACGTCCGTTTTTTTAGGAACATATTCCTTTGCACTATACCCTACGTAGTCTTCGTGCCATGTACATTCCGGCAAGTGCGAGAAATCCGGTCGCAAGCAAGAGTGAGAGCGTACTTGAGGAATTTGATCCTGTGTTGGGAACGCCCGGTACGGTTGGTTGAGTAGGTGATGTCGGAGCGGAAACACTCGTGAAGACCACTGTGCCTGAGGTGACGCCCGGTTGATTGTTCGTCCCAAAACCAGTAGTCGGAGTAACTGTTGCGTTCGATCCAACAACGGTTGCAGGAATACTACCTGGTGTGAGCGCAAGTGAAATCTGGCCACCAAGAGGAACATTAGAGGCAATGTCACACGTAAAGGCTATCGTCATCATGCTCCCCGCGTTTATTTGGAGCGGGGTGTCAAGCGGAATGGAATTTGAACCCTGTACAATTCCGATCGCATTCCCTCCGTTATTAAGTGGGGCGACAAGATTGGTTAAATTTCGAACGCGACAATCCGAAATGTTACCCGCCTGCGCGCCATTCATAAACGAAACCGTGAGCGGAAGTGATGCAACTTGAATGGGACTACCCGAGCGCTGCGCCGAGAGTGACATAAGGGCAATCAACGTATCCTGTGCTCCTACGCGGACACTCGGGGAAGCATTAAGGGTTGCCATCAGTCCCGCGCTCATTATCGGCATACCCGCTGAAAACTGATACGTTCCACTTGAGGGACTTCCGGAGGCAACGTTGCAGCGCACCTGGAGCGTCGTTGTCTGTCCACCTTGAACCATAAGCGGTGAATCAAACGTAAAGGTGTTGGTGCCACTTGCGGTTCCGATGATATTAGCGCCGGTCGTGAGTGCCGTTCCGTTTGCGTTATAGAGCTGACAACTCGTAAGATTCGACGCTGTAGCACCACCACTTGTCGTGAGAGATAACGGAATGGAAGAGAGTGCTACGTTACCAAACTGACCGCTTTGAGATGCAGAGAGAGTAACCGATCCCAAAACAGCGCCACTTGATCCCGCTGACGGTGTTGTTGAAGCCGCCGTTGTCGTCACCGTGACTAGGTTTTGCGTTTGTGACGAGGTTTGTGCATACGAAACACCACCCACACTAATAAGCGCGACTGTAAGAACTCCAGCTAAGAATGTGTATTTCATAATCAAATGTGTGATGAGTAATGCACGCCAACGACATGTTGCGCGATACCTCGAAGTATGCAGAAGTGCCGTTAAATGCGCATGAAGCACGTTGACGAATAAACCTGTACATTGGATGAAGCTGTAGTACCTTTGCATGTTTATAGCTATACTGAGGGGGCAGGGACTCGTGAGGGACGAGTGGTGCTGCTTACTGTTATGAAATTATTTCTCTCATACGCCACCGGCGCGCTGCAGACCGCAGTCGTGTTTAGTGCGTATTTCTTTTTTGCTTATGTTGCACTAGCACTGAGACCCAGTGAAGAACTACCGATATTCTTCTTTCCCGCAGCGGGCATAGGCCTCGCTGCGGTCTTTTTTTTAGGCATCCGCGCGATCCCCGCAATTGTCGCGGCGACATTCCTTGCCTTTTACATTACCAACGCCTCCTTGGCAGCTACGATCATTTTCTCCCTCGCAGCAGGACTTCAACCTCTCGTTGCTGATCGCATTTTGAAAAACGCAGCGTTTGATCCAATGCTGCGTCACATGAAAGATGCGCTTCTCTTTATTGCAACAGCGCTTGTAAGTGCCTGCGTTGCAACACTCAGCGCGGTCGCCGTTTTATTTCTCGTGCAATTGCTTGACTATGCAGAAGTCCCCCGCACTATCGCTTTCTATTGGATAGGAAACGCACTCGGACTCCTTATCATTGGCCCCTTTATTATTCGTTGGTTTTATAGACCAATCCAATACAATGAACGTACCATTTTGGATTTCGTTGAAGCACTTATATTCTTTTGTGTTCTCGCACTTATCACAGTATTCGTTTTTCTCGAGCCACTCGGCACACTTAATAATGCACCGTTCTTGTATCTTATTTTCGTACCGCTCACGTGGGGGGCACTACGAGTCGGACCTCGCGCGCTCACTCTTGCGGTGTGTATGGTTACCACGATTGCGGCGATCGGAACACTCCAAGGCCTTGGACCCTTTGGCGCGATTGAGAGCAGCGACTTACTGTTCTTGCAGGTGTTTCTCGGTGCCATGAGCAGCATCGCTCTTGTTTTCGTGACCGCTGTGGAGGAACGCAAAGATGCGATGAATGCAACGCGGCGCTATGTCGAGGAATTAAAAGAAGATGTGCAGGATTTAGCACAGGCCGATAAGGAGAAAAATGAGTTCATTGCGATATTGAGCCACGAGCTGCGTAATCCTCTCGCGCCTGTACTGAGCTCACTTGAACTTATGCGACTCAAAGACGTACGACTTGAGCAACGCACTGAACTGGTAGATACAGCGCACGCGCAAGTGCAACGAATGGCGCGACTTCTTGATGATCTGTTGGATATAACGCGCGTATCACGGAAAAATTTTAATTTGAAGCTCGATCATGTCGAACTACGCACAATTCTGGAACACTCGGTTGCGGCAGTACAGAGTCTGTATCGACAGCGCAACCACACACTTGAAGTCGAATATCCGGAAGTCCCTTTGTGGCTGAGTGCAGATCCTGTGCGACTTGAGCAGGTGTTTGTGAATCTTCTGAATAACGCCGCTAAGTACACAAATCCAGGCGGCCGTGTGCAGATTCAAACGACATATACTGAAACATCGGTACAAATTACAGTCGCCGATAACGGAATCGGTATTCCGCCGCATATGTTGGGTATTATTTTTGAACCATTTCGCCAAGTAAACCCCTCAAATGATGCCGGGGGCGGGCTTGGTATCGGACTCTCACTTACGAAACGCCTTATCGAGGCACATAAGGGAACGATTACCGCACAAAGCTCCGGCGAAGGTAGCGGTAGTACATTTGTAGTTACACTTCCTCTATTGAAAGTTGCGCCCGTACAGCCAAAGTTTTCGTCGGAAGGTGCCCACGTGCAACCAATCGCGCCTGTGCGTCGAAAAAAGCGCATCATCTTCATCGATGCATCTCCTGATGCACGAGGTTTTGCGCACCTACTTACACAACTCGGTCACGATGCACTCGCGATACCGCATCTTCACGTACTCGCGAATCATGTACAAGAATCAGCGCCAGACATTGTTATGTATACCTGTGAGAGGGCAGAAGATCTAGAGGCTGCCCTCGCGACAATTCGAAGGGACACCAAAGGAAACGCAATGGTTGTTGCGCTTATTGATTCTGAAAACGATACGCATGTTCACGAGGTACACAAGGCAGGTTTTGATGCACTTTTAGTGCGCCCTATTTCAGTCTCTGGCTTTGAGCGAATTCTCGACAACCTACGTACTTAATGGTGCGCTATCATCTCTCGTAAGGATGATTCCCTCCTTCCGTTTACATAAAGGGACGTCTTCATGAAGCATTCACCCATACACGTTAGACTCCTCGTAGGTGCACATTCGTTATTCATAAATACACATCACATGAAAATATTAATCGTTGAAGATGAACAGAAACTTGCCGATGCTCTTGCAAAAGGGCTTACACTTAAAGGTTATAGCGTCGATACGGTCGGCGATGGGAAGAAAGCACTCACCCGCATTTCGCTCCATCGCAATGATTACGATCTCATCATTCTCGATCTGATGCTGCCCTCTATGGATGGGCACGAGATTTGCACGCAAGCGCGAGAAATGGGCGTTACAACGCCAATTCTCATTCTCACTGCACGTAATGAGACCGATAAAAAAGTTGATCTCCTGCTCTCAGGCGCAGACGATTACCTCGTGAAGCCCTTTTCATTCGAGGAACTCTCCGCGCGCGTGCATGCACTCTTGCGTCGCCCCACAGAAGCAGTGCCCGATGTGCTTAAAGTGGACGATATAGAATTGAATCCTGTGGAGCGCACCGTAACGCGCGAGACCAAAGAAATTCCGCTTACCCTAAAGGAATTCGGACTCCTCGAGTACTTTATGCGGCATCCGAACCAGGTTATCAACCGCGAGGATTTACTCTCGCATTTATGGGATTTCAATTACGAGTCGTTCAGTAATGTAGTGGATGTACATGTCAAAAATCTTCGACGCAAACTGGCTATCGCAGGCGACCCAAACATATTGGAAACGGTTCGCGGGATCGGTTATCGGCTTCGCGGATAGTTATCGGTACGACCCCTTCCTTAGGACGCAGTTGAACATCGTTCTGATGCTCGTTGCCTTTACCACCATTCTCCTTATCGCAACGAGCATCATCATCGACTACTTGTACCGTGATATATCGATTGCGATCATCGAGGGTGTGCGCGCTTCGATTGCAGCATCTTCAACCGCACCGATCGCCGCGACCGTGCCCTCACTGGAGGACATTCGCTCACAAAATCTGATGACGATTACCCTCATTACCGCACTCTCTTCGCTCGCGTTTGGGTATCTGCTCACCCGAATTGCCCTCGGCCCTACGCGCAGCGCCCTCGCCTCACAAAAACAATTCATCGGAAATGTGGCGCATGAATTGCGCACACCGCTTGCCATTATTAAAACAAACACTGAAGTTGCGCTCTTTAGTGAAGAGATTCCCAATGACACGCGCGCCATCATGAACTCCAACATTGAGGAACTCGATCGCTTATCGTCGATCATCAACAACCTCCTTTCGCTCTCTGCAAGCGTTCGCCCTGAACGCATTGAATTTGCATCGATCAACGTGGGTACGATTGCAGCGGAGGTTGTTGCGAAACTAGAAAATCTCGCACGTGTGCGAAATTTAGATATTACGTTTCGCAAAGATTCAACCGCGTATGTGTGGGGAAATTCGGCTGCGCTTGAACAGATCATCATGAATGTCGTTAAAAATGCAATCAACTACACATCCCGTGGAGGACATGTGGGCGTAACCGTCGAAGAAATCGGCGAGAGTCATGTGGAAATTACTGTCCAAGATTCGGGTAGCGGTATATCGCGACAGGATTTGTTTCGCATTTTCGAGCCTTTTTACCGCGCTGAACCTTCACGAAATCGCGCGCGTGGAGGTTCAGGGTTAGGTCTTGCCATTGTCTCCGAACTGGTCAAATTACACCGCGGTAAAATTACGGTGCGCAGCGCAATCGGCCGCGGAACGACCGCGATTATCTCCCTTCCCTCTGCCCCTGTTCCCGCAAGCGATCACACGATTCGGGAGCGAAAAACACTCGATGAAGTGGCGGTTGATTATTCGCATAGACGTCTCTAGTTACGCACGATAGAGCGTACCCGTGATACCATTGAGACGTGAAAAAGCTTGACGACATTGTTATTCCAATCACGCACCTTATCGGGTCTTCTGTGTTACTTCTTGGCTCAATCGGTGGGGGCGCATACTGGTATGCAACTACACAAACGAGTGCTTTGAGCCAGATTCGCAATTCACTTGCACAGGCGACGACAACATTCGAGCACAACATTGCCGAACTTGCCCAAAAGATTGCTGCCGCTCAAGAGGAAAATGCCCTTTTGCACGAACAACTCAGCCTTGAGCGCACGCGGAATGCGGAGTTCGGTCAGCGTGTCGATTCGCTTGCAACAACCGTAAACCGACTTGAAAAATTGAGTAAAACAGATCGTGAATTGCTTCAAAAGTACTCCAATGTCTATTTTCTGAGTGAAAATTTTGTTCCCTCTCCACTTTCCAACATCGACCCGCAGTACATTCTCAAGAAAGACGGTGCCTATCAGATTCACCAAGAAATTTCACCGCATCTCCATCGCCTCCTACAAGACGCGGAAGCCGGTGGAGCACCACTCAGAATTCTTTCTGCATATCGCTCATTTGGAAAACAAGCAGATTTGAAAAAAAGTTATAAAATTACGTATGGTTCCGGTACCGCGAATCAATTTTCTGCCGATCAGGGCTATTCCGAACATCAACTCGGCTCGACGGTGGATTTTACGACAGCTGAAGGCGGTGAGAATCTGGATGTCTTCGAGAAATCCGCAGGGTTCGCCTGGCTCCAGGCACATGCTCACGAGTACGGCTTTATTCTCTCCTACCCCAAGGGCAATAAGTATTTTGCGTATGAACCGTGGCACTGGCGCTTTGTGGGTCGCTCACTTGCCATTAAACTCTTCAACGAAAAACGATCGTTTTATGATCTTGATCAACGCGAAATCAACGAGTACTTGGTTTTGATTTTTGATTAGTTTTTTCAAGATAGCGTGCGACTTTCATTACCACAAACGCAGTGAGAATACCTACGAACGCACCCGCGATAATATCGCTTGGATAATGCACTCCAGCGGTAATACGAGCAAGACACACAAGAATCACTGCCCCTACAAAGATTCCACCCCATCGTGGATAAAAGGCATACAGAACGCCCACGACCCCAAAGAGAAATGCCGCGTGCGCTGAAGGAAAAGACCACGATTGAAGTTCAATGAGGGGCTGGAAATCAGCGGTGATGAATGGCCGCGGTCTTTCATAGAGAGCTCGAATTATTTCAACCACACCTACGCGCGCAATTGCTCCCGAAAAAAGTGCAAGAATTCCGCGATGTAATTTCTCAACGAGCGAGATGCGCGAATGATAGATGAGAATCCCTGCCCCGCCCACAATAAGAAACGGTACATACTCTGCAACAAAAACAATTGCCCCATCGCTAGAGACCGAGCGTCCTGTCAGGTCATGCAACATAAAGACTACCTGAAGATCGATGCTCATCTGAGAAGTGTATCACTTTCCGTATTCACCCTCGCTTCATAGCTTCAGCGTACAGTGTACATAGCTTCGCTCTTTATCCCTGTGTGCCTGTGCACATAGGCGAAGAATGTTGCTGAAGTTCTCATACTTCGGGCGTGTTTGATCCTGAATTTGTACACTCACGAACACATAAGGTTACGACAGCATCAATCACGCACCAAAAGACCAGTTAAAAATTAAATGGATTTAGTATGTCATCGAGTATACCCACAGCTGCTCGATACGCGTCTGAACCTACGACACATATCGAATGAGCCGAGAGGCCGCACATTACACCTGCTGCGGCCTCTCGGCGCTTGAAGCTTCCCCGCTGCAAGCGTAAGGCGGTACGCGATCACGCGTCAAAAAATAGAGAAAGTATTATCGGACTATTTCACTTGTGAGTATGAATAAACCAATCGAAACTCCCGACATTGCGTCATTAGCGCCAGTTCACAATCTATCCCCGCGAAAAAACACCCACATCGCCATCGTTGGACTCGGCTATGTCGGACTCCCCTTAGCTATTCTTGCGGCGGAGCGCGGCTATTCCACCATCGGGTATGATATCGACGAATCAAAAGTCGAAACGATTCGTCGCGGTTCAATCTCAACGATTACCGCAAAAGAAAAGCAATCGCTTGAAAACGCTTCACATTTTACTGCGACCCACGATGCGGAAAAAATGCGTGATGCAAATGTATACATCGTCTGTGTTCCTACCCCAGTTACAGCGGACCATGTACCGGATTTGAAGCCGCTCATCAGCGCAACAACCACCATTGCCCGCTATCTCAAGCGTGAGGATATTGTGGTTATCGAATCAACGATAAATCCGGGTGTATGCGAAGAGATTGTGATTCCCATTCTCGAAAAAAGCGGTCTCATCGTCGAGCGAGATTTTTACCTCGCCCATTGTCCTGAGCGCATTAACCCGGGCGATTCACTCTGGAGCGTGCGCACTATTCCGCGTGTAATGGGAGGCGCGGGTCCTCACTCCCTCGCACGAGCTCGTGCACTCTACGCAACAATCCTCGAAGGAGACATTGTACCCATGCAGAGTCTCAAAGAAGCAGAAGCGGTCAAAATGGTTGAAAATGCATTTCGTGATATCAATATCGCTTTTGTGAACGAACTCGCGATGTCGTTTGACAAAGCAGGGATTGATCTCATTTCGGTCATACGTGGTGCTTCCACAAAGCCTTTCGCTTTTATGGCGCATGTTCCCGGTTGCGGCGTCGGAGGCCACTGCATTCCCGTCGACCCGTATTACCTCATTCGCTACGGTGAAGAAAACGGATTTGTCCATACATTTCTGAAAGCTGCTCGAACCATAAACAACCGCATGCCGCAGTACACCGTGCACCTACTCTCACAGGCACTCCGCAAACGACGAAAGCAATTGGTGCGTTCTACCATTGCACTCCTTGGACTTTCATATAAGCGCGACATTGCCGATGAACGAGAATCCCCCGCACACGACATTCGCGCACTCCTTGAGAAAAAAGGAGCCATTGTACGCACCTTTGATCCCTACGTATTCGATTCGTCGACGCACCACACGATAGACGAAACACTGCGCGATGTTGATGCCGTGATTATCGCGACAGACCATAGTCAATTCCGCTCACTCACCCCATTTCACTTTATGAAATCCGGAGTCGACATTGTTATTGACGGTCGAAATTGTTTGCGCAAAGAAGACTTTGCGAAAAGCGGTATTCTCTACAGCGGTATCGGCCGCGCGGGACTATGAGGTTACCTACTTCAGAGGCGCCGGGCTTGCAAGGAATACTTGCAACGCCCGTCGCCACCGCCACGCTCACGAGCGCCTTTTCGACGGCGCCCTCGCGCATAACAAAAATCCTTTCCGACACCGGACTCTGGTTTGTATTCTATTTCGCGATCTACATTGTCCTCCTCCTCAAAGTCATTACTTTTCAAACACTGTATGATCACCTCTTTTTCAGCTTCTACAGCCTCCTCATCACCACCTATATACTCTCGCGGTTTGTATTCGCGTATTTAAAAAAGCCCGTCGCGTATGACCCTCTGTATGAACCTTCGGTTACCATTGTCGTTCCCGTCATGAACGAAGAGGACAATATCGCGCGGACTATACGACGCTTCGCCGATCTGGATTATCCCCGCGAGAAACTCGAGGTCATACTCGTCGACGATGGTTCAACGGATAATACACTCGAAGAAATGTGGGTCGCCGCCGATGAAATATGTGATCGCGTCGGACGTATTGAAATTGTTGAATGGAAAACAAATAAAGGGAAACGCGAGGGTATGGCCGCGGGCGCTCTCAGGGCACAACACGATATTGTGATTTTTGTTGATTCAGACAGTTTTCTCGAACCCGACTGCATAAAACACCTGACGAAGTATTTCTCTGATTCTAAAGTGGGGGCGGTTTCCGGCCACACCGATGTCTACAATCGCGATACCAATATCCTTACTCAGATGCAAGCCGTTCGCTATTACATTTCATTCAAAATATATAAAGCCGCTGAAAGCGCTTTTGGCACCGTCACCTGCTGCCCGGGTTGCTGCAGCGCGTATCGTCGTTCATACCTCAATGTCTTCATCCACGATTGGCTCCGCCAAAAATTTCTCGGAACCGAGTGTACCTTTGGTGACGATCGCTCGCTCACCAATTTCATGATCCGCAACTACAAAGCAGTGTATTCGGAAGAGGCACGCGCCTACACCGTTGTGCCGGAGACGTTTAGTAAATACATTAAACAACAGCAACGGTGGAAGAAATCATGGCTTCGAGAAACGTTTATAGCCGCGGGATTTATGTGGAAGAAAAATCCGGTTGCCGCATTTTCCTTCTATGCGTATGCGTTTCTCGCAATTACCTCACCGATCGTTTTTGTTCGCGCAATGCTCTGGCACCCCCTCACTACAGCACAGTGGCCGATTGTCTATCTGCTCGGTCTTTTTCTTATGCTTGTTCTGCATGGCGTCTATTATCGACTGCAAGTGGGACCACGTCAGTGGTTCTTTGCTATCTGCAGCTTCTGGTTTAACTCCGTCGCACTTATGTGGCAGCTTCCGTGGGCACTCGTGACGATGCGCGACACCCGCTGGGGGACACGATAACACTATGTATCTCGACAATTCGCTCATAAAAATCGTTGCGCTCGGAAGTATCGTCGTACTTCTTACCGTGCTTGTCTACGCCACACACATTGGAAAAATGAATACGTTTGGATCGACGCCCTACTTTTATGCAATCGCAACCGGCACGCGCTATGTACTTCAGTCTCTTGCGGCGTCATTCGAAACGACCGCAGGACGCATGCTGGCAAGCATATCTGCGTTTCGCTCACCTAATGCGACAACGACCGCTCAGAAAGCTTCTCAAAAAAATGCGCGCGGGATTCCAATCCTTACTTATCACCGTATCGTCGAAGACGCCTCCGATGAAAACAACGTAACCACGGAGCGCTTTAGAGATCAAATGCAGACACTGCACGATGCCGGTTGGAAAGCGATAACCTTGGAAGATTTTGAAGCCTATATAGCGGGCTCGCGTGAACTTCCCGAAAAATCATTCCTTATTACGTTTGACGATGGAGCAAAACAGAGCTTCTACCCTGTAGATCCGATACTCAAACTCCTCGATTATCATGCCGCCATCTTTATCATCGTTGCCTCTTCGCACACACCGGAAAGTACGTATTATCTTTCTCCCGAGGAAATTGCGCTACTGCTGAGAACAGGACGCTGGTCCATTGGGTCACATTCCTATGATGGGCATCGTCCGTATGCTACATCAAAGGATGGTACGACGGGTATATACTTTGCCGATCGTTTATTCAATCATGAGGCACAACGGCTTGAGACTCCGGAAGAATTCACCGCACGCGTCCGCGAAGACCTCCGGCGCTCGCGCGAGGAACTCGAGCGAACCTACAATGTCCCGATACGCACCTTTGCGTTTCCTCTTGGAAATGAAACGGGCATTCTCGGCGCAAATAATTTCCCCGAAGGCGCCCTCATTACAGACGCCGAAGCTCGAAACATATATGACATCGGCTTTCTACAAACCAATTACCAAGATTACACATTCAACTTCCCTAAAGATTCTTCCGCCCTCAGTCTGTACGCTACAACCTCAAAAGAGCTGTCAACCAATTTTCAAGCCTACCGTATCCACGTTGACTACGACTGGGACGGTGAGCGTCTTCGTACCCTTATGGAAAACGGCCTCGCCAAAGAGCTACCGTATGAAGATAATTTCTCCGCGAATAACGGTTGGATTTCTGCCTGGGGCGACTTTGAAATAGGTCGAAACAATTTACGCATCTCAGCTGAACCCAACATCACGAGTGCGTCCATTTTCCTTGACGGCTCGGCGCTCTGGGACAACTACAGCTACGAAGTTGCGGCTGAGTGGGATCGTGGGTATGCACTCGTACTTGTCGATGTTGTACATTCCAAATCGTACCGATCTTGCGCCTTTTTCGACGGAGGCGTGCGTATTCAGCGCACCATTAACGGCGAAACCCATACACTAAAAGAGTACAAAAATCCCGCGATTACGTATTCAACGTCAACGCGCATGGGGGCACGCGTTCATGGAAGCGTTATTGAATGCACGTGGAATTTCACCTCAGTTGTCGAAGATTATTCTCGCGATTTCTCTGGTGGAATCGGATTGCAGACGTGGCATCCTGATTCGGGCGTTGCATCTCTACAAGCCACCTCCCTCATCGTGCGACCCTATGAAAGCGTGAGCACTCAATAAAGTGGTCGCAGCGTGAAATCATCGACGTGCACATCCATAAAGTCGGTGCGCACACCTGCCTTTCCTTCGTGCGTAAGCGGTGCACCACCAACCCCTGCATCGATTGCGGTTGTCACCAGTTCCCACGCGCCGGTATTATTTCGATCGATATACATTTTTACCCGCACCGAGCCATCAGCGAGGTTTTCGAATGTCGCTCTCAAACCCATCCACTCTCCACTCGGTAACAAATTCGGATTGGTGAGGCGATTATAATTTGCCTCATCTCCGTAGACCTGTTTTTCAGCAAGCGTGTGATACGTGCCCTGTATTTTTTTCTTGATCACCGCTTGGCCATCATGCCGCAATCCGACATAATAGAGATTGTACTGGTCACTATAACGCCCAAAGACGAATACGCCGCTGTAACTGTCTCTGTTTGGAGTATCGGTAAGATTCGTCTTTATGATTTTAAATTTGAGCGACTCCTCAACGTCCTTCCACGAGTTTCGCGTAATCAATCGCAACGTATTCTGAGGCTTGTACCCATTCTCGGTATCAAGTGGATTCATTTTTGCATACAACAATCGTGTTGCATCACTTGAAGGAAGCGATCCTTGAAGCGTCATCCCAATACCGTCCTTAATAACGAATTTACCGCCAGAATTCAACCAATAATATGGACTCGTACTATCGAGTACATTCCCCGCTTCCATAAGCGTCCCCGAAGAATTAAACGTATATTTCCACACACTCGTTTGTGCAATTGCACGAGATGAAGTTGCGGTGAAGACCACTAACGCGAACAAAGTAAAACCAGTAAATACGATTACGATACGCTCTCTAAAAAGAGCATCTCGTGCAAATGCAATAGGTGTTTTCATGCGTGTGTAATCGTAGATGTCTTCACGAAGTGCATCAATATTTATGAATGGTATAGTGCTTTTTTCATGAAGGTGTGTGCTACATTGGTAAGTAAAAGAAGTCGTAATATCTGAATAGAGCTCTCTCATTCGATACGCGTAACACTGATCGTATCTTACCTTCACGTATGCGTCACGGCATGAGATGCACCCTGTAGAGATGCATGCTCCTCCCCATCTTGAGTGGTGCCTCATTGCGCGCTCGAGCTTTTTCGCACTTCTCGCAATTGTTGTATTCGTTCTTATGGCGCGATTTATTCTACCTGCTCCAACCACCTCAAGCGACGAATGGAAGGAAAAAATCGTAGGCGTACCAGCCGCAGAAATTTCATCACCCTTTCAGTATGTTTTTTCAAAAGCCGGAGTACTGCACGAGGCGGGAGAAAGCGACGAGAGCATGAGCCCGTATTGGTGGCTCTCATCAGGAGGAATGCTCATCATCGAAGACGGTATCGGAAAAACGATTCAGGAATCGCTCGCATCGGGCCATACGTGGCGTACGCGTTACCTGCGCTCGAACAGTACCGACACCGATAATGGAGCGCATCCCCAAAATATTTTTCGACTTGTAACGCGATCTAGCTGGGAAAACGTGCGCGTCGAGGCGGAGTTTAAAATAGTCAGAGATCAACTATCCATAAGCAAGAATCGTAACGAATCGAATGGAGTTCTTCTCATGACACGCTACATCAATCATGGCGAGACGACGTACTACGCGGGTATACGAGTCGACGGTCATGCTGTCATTAAAAAGAAATATCGTGGAACCTATTACACACTCGAAGAGGTCGCACTCTACCCGGGCTCCTACGAGCGCACTGAAAACCCTACACTACTGCCTCATGATGTCTGGATACCGCTTCGCGTTGAGACGCGCTCCAAAAATGCGGCAGTAACTATTACGCTCTTTATGCGCGATGAATCGGGTGTCTGGAAAACGATTCTAACAGCAGTTGACGATGGATCAGACTCGGCGGGCACGCCACCGATTTACGGTTCCTTCCCCATAGGCATACGCACTGATTTTATGGATGTCGAATTTGATAACGTGATTATTACGCGACTGTGAGTTGCACCCTAGGAGAGAGTTGGATTATGGCTTAAAATGAGCGGAATCGGTGTCTCAATTCGAGTAAGTACTCGGGGGGTCCGAACGTCGTCTATGAAAGAGAGAAGGCCAAAGGCAGAAGCGGCATACCTTGAAGCGTACGAGATGTACGCCGATACGCTCTTTCGCCATGCCATGTTCCGCATCTCCAATCGCGAACGCGCACTTGATCTCGTACAGGATGCATTTCTCAAGGTGTGGGATTATGTGCAAGCGGGTAACGAAGTTGATCAGTACAAAGCATTCCTCTATCGTATCGTGAACAATCTCATTATCGACGAGTATCGAAAGAAGAAGTCGTCGTCCTTGGATGAGATTCTCGAAAACGATACCGGAGAGATGGAATCGAGGCTTTCCGAGGGTTCGGCGCGGGAAATAGAAGAGGAATTCGATGTACAAAAAACGGCCGCTCTCATCCGCGATCGTATTCCGGAGCTTCCCGATACGTACCGCGATGTGATTACTATGCGCTACGTCGACGGACTTACACCGAAAGAAATTGCCGCTCTTATTGGAATATCTGAAAACGTCGTCTCGGTGCGCATACATCGTGGCACACACAAACTGAGAGAAATCTGTAGCGATACCGTACCTACTATATGAAAAAGAAATTTACCGACATCATCACAACATCAGGAAACGAATATTCGCTTTCGGCGAGTGAGCGTGCGCGTATGACGCACACTATTCGTGAATACATGGCGCACAAGCCTATCCCGCAAGCTCAAAGTGGCTCGAGTGCAGCGATGTTTAGCTGGCTCTCTTTTATACATACACCCGTTGCTCTTGCGCTTGTCATGATGCTCGTATTTGGAAGCAGTGTTTCTTACGCTGCTGAGAGCGCGCTTCCCGGCGATGTACTCTACCCCGTAAAAACACTGGTGAATGAGCCGGTTCGCGTCGCACTCGCAACGGATGCGGAAGCAAGCGCGCGGGTTCATATTGATTTGGCAGAACGACGCATCGAGGAAGCCACTATATTAGCTGCCGAAGGAAATCTCGATGAAGAAACGCACGACGAACTTACCAAATCGTTCGAATCGCACGCAAGCGCAGCCAACGATAATATTGCAAAGACAAAAGACTCCGAAGATTCCTCGGCATCGGTCGAACTCGCGACTACTTTCGAAAATCGTCTTTCGGCGCATGAAGCTGTTCTCGCGGAAATTGAGATCGAAATTGAAGACGAGTCCGGTGTGACACATACGCACAAACTTGCCGACGCTATTCGCACTATTAATGCGACGCTTGCAGAGGCACACACGAGTCGTACACAGACGATGACCCTTGCGCTTGATGCGAGCACTGAAACTATGGCACTGAATGCAACGACACGTTCGATGAAGGCATCGGCGCCCATGGATACAGCAGACATCGCACAAGAAGCGCCGACTCTCGCCATGACCATGTCGGTTGCAACTACAGAAAGCACTGAGACTGAGTCGATCGCATCCACAATCACCGATGAGATGCCCGCCCCAGAACCAGTCCCCGCCCCCGATCAAAAGGCTGTAGCGCGCATGAAGTACTCCGCCGAGAAGAACCTAAAAACGGCTCAGAAAACTCTTCAGAGCACGATCCGCGCGCTTACGAAAGACGCACGCAACCGCGCGGAGGACGACATTGATAGCGCCGCAAAACTACTCCGCGACGGCAAAGAGCTGCTCGAAGATGAAGACACTCTGCAAGCCTACGTCGCTTTCGAAGAATCCGCGCGTATTTCCGATCAAGCAATTGTCTATATCAAGGCAGCACCCTCTATCGAGAAAGCGCGTGCACGTTCGGCAAAAAAGAATTCAAGTTCTACCAATAACCCGTCAGAGAAAACCATAGAAGGATCTGTTGAAGGCGCCGCTATATCGAACCCGGAAAAGTTCAATGAATCGAAAGAGGCTCGAAACTCTACCGACAGCTCCTCCGAAGACTCAACGCCGAGCACGACTGAAAATACCGTAAAGCCGAATACAGAGGATTCAAATCGCCATAACGAAGATGAGGAGGACGAAGATGAGCCTAAAAAATCTCGGGAGGAATCGTCTTCGGGAAAGGGCGGTGTCAACCTCAATATCAACCTCTCGCACTAAGAATCTTCATGCTACAGTAGCGGCATGGCACAACTCAAGAAAACAATGTTTCGCGAATACGATATTCGCGGCAAGGAATCAGATGACGAATTAAACGAAGATTCTATCTATCATATTGCACGCGCATTTGGAAAAATGCTTCGTGATACTGAAATTACCGAATGCATCGTAGGCCACGATGCCCGCTCCACCTCAGAGAGCTTCCATGCAGAAGCCATGAAAGCCCTCCTTGAGAGTGGCGTGAATATCATTGATATAGGCACGGTGACAACGCCGATGAGCTACTTTGCGCAATATCACTTCAATGTTAAAGGCCTGTGCATGATTACCGCGAGCCATAACCCCGCAGGATGGAACGGCCTAAAATTAGGCATGGACCTCTCCAACACTCTCGGCCCCGCCGATATCGGACACTTGTACACACTTATTGAAGAAGAAGATTATGCAGGCGGTGAGGGCACGGAGCGCACAGAGGACGTGCGCGAGGCGTATATCAGCGATCTCATCAAACGCACCACGCTTAAACGTTCTCTCAAAATACTCGTCAATACTGGAAACGGCACCGCAGGACTCTTTGCTCCGGAGTTATTTCGACGCGCTGGCTGTGAGGTAGTGGAACATTATACGAACGTGGATCCCTCGTATCCGAATTACACCGCAAATCCGGACGGTGAAAAAATGATGCAGGATACCGGCGCGCAAGTGCTCAAAAATGGCTGTGCTATTGGTATCGCAATTGATGGCGATGG
>CAYMRY010000005.1:0-1185 GCA_964393065.1 uncultured Candidatus Saccharibacteria bacterium | reverse complement strand
ATCTTCTTTGGGCATGATTTCTATGGCTTTGATGATGCCTTTTTTGCGGGTCTCAAACTACTCGAATACGTCTCGCAACAAAAAGAAACGGTATCAGAACTCATTGCGAGCACGCCGTATTACGTCTCAACGCCGACCATTCAAGTGAAAACGACCGACGAAGAAAAGTACGCTATTGTCGAAGAGCTTGTCCACCAATTCAAAAACGAAAACTACCGCGTCGTAGATATCAACGGCGCCCGCGTCTATATCAATGACGGTTGGGGTCTTGTGCGCGCATCGTCCAATACCCCTTCTCTCGTTCTACGCTTTGAAGCAAAATCAGAAGCGACCCTGGAAGAAATTAAAAATATTTTTAAACAAAAACTTTCAGCTTTTCCAAGTGTAAGTACCAACTGGGATTCAAGCGGGCACTAACCGAGAGCGTCGATCTACTCTTTAGTTCTGTGTGTTATACTACCCTCGCATGTCATCACCCGCGCTCGAAATAACCGGTCTTACAAAAACCTATACTAACGGCACCGTCGCGCTCAAGGGCGTCTCTGTAACGGTACCGGCGGGTGATTTCTACGCGCTCCTTGGCCCCAACGGCGCGGGAAAAACGACCATCATTGGCATTTCTACCGGTCTCGTGAATAAATCCTCGGGTACGGTGAAAGTGTTTGGCTACGACATCGATACGCAGCCGGAAATGGCGAAGGCTCAGATTGGTCTCGTTGGGCAGGAAATAAACTTTAATCCGTTCGAAAAGCCGATCGACATTGTGGTGAATCAGGGCGGCTACTATGGCGTTCCTCGGAGAGAGGCAATTCCGCGAGCCGAACAACTCCTTAAGGATCTTGGTCTCGGCGAAAAGATGAACGGTCGCGCCATGGAGCTCTCTGGCGGCATGAAAAGGCGCCTCATGATCGCGCGTGCACTCATCCACAAGCCTCGATTCCTCATTCTCGATGAACCAACCGCAGGTGTCGACGTAGAATTGCGTCGCGGCATGTGGGACTACCTCCGCAAACTCACTCAAGAAGGGCTCACGATTCTCCTCACCACGCACTACCTTGAAGAGGCCGAACAGCTCGCAAAACACGTCGCGATCATTCGAAAGGGTGAAATAGTGGCAAACGGTACCATGCCCGAGATTCTCGCGCTTCACGACCCCTCAAAAACGCCCGAAGGCTACCGCGGCGG
>CAYMRY010000004.1:22592-38548 GCA_964393065.1 uncultured Candidatus Saccharibacteria bacterium | reverse complement strand
TTCTTTGGCTTCGCAATATCCGCCATAGTGCCGGCGGGGCCTTCTTCCGGAACAAGCGCTTCTTTATCGACAATAACAACATCACCGCCACCTTTCGCTGGATTCGGATCGATATTCATAGCCGGCTTCGGGAGCCACATTTCCTGAACACTCTTGGTCTTCTCTGCAACAGACGCCTCCGCGGTGCTCTGCCAAAGAGAGCGGACATCGTCCAAAATTCCCGCATGAGCGTTGATTGGGTGAGCGAGTGTTGCCGCAAGCAGTAAGCACAACGTAAGAAAGACAGAGAACGCACGTCCTTCAGAGGGTACAGAGAAGTACGCCGCGATGCGACTCGAACCCGATTTTGACGCCCCGACCGACGCAGCACGCTGCGATCGAGGGTTTTTATAGTTGCTTACGATAAGTCAATTGAAGTGGCTCTCCCGTATGAAAGGGGTAGTGAGTAGTTTCCGGCTCGCTACCTTTGATTTCAAGCTTTTAAGCCATTTTTGGGCGGTGCACAGAGTACGAATCGATATTTCTTGGCTCTAAATCTCACTTTTTCTGAGACCCTCCAAGAAAAGAAAACAGGAAACCGCCACAAGGTTCACCGTATCCTCACATGCTATTTGAGTCAATAAGCGCCGTATTACAGAAGTGGATAGCATATTTGTCAAATTCTTGAGAACGCATGCTATAGTTTCTCGGTGAATCACCTGCAAGGGCTCAATGAAGCGCAGAAAGAAGCGGCCGGACATTTGTCGGGGCCGCTTTTGATCGTGGCAGGAGCCGGTGCTGGAAAGACAAAGACAATAACCCATCGAATTGTCAATCTCATTTCGGCGGGAATTCGTCCGACTTCGATCCTTGCGGTTACTTTTACCAACAAGGCTGCTCACGAGATGAAAGAAAGGGTACACCGGTTGCTCCATGAGACTGGCTTCGAGGGCAAAGGTGCGCCTTTTGTGGCCACGTTCCACTCCCTGGGCGTGCGTTTATTGCGAGAATTTGCATCGGAAGCAGGTATTCCACGGGCGTTTGCAATCTGGGACCGCGACGACAGCATGAAAGCCCTGAAGCGCATTCTCATGAGTCGCGGCCTCGAGAATCGTTTTCCCCCTCGGCAAGTACTTGCCCGAATTTCAAAGGAAAAGGGTGCCGGAGTAAATGCAGAGGCTATGCGGGAGAAGTCAGTCGAAGCGTACGATAGCACCATTGCGGATATTTGGATTGAATACGAAAAGGCACTTACGAACGAAGGCGCTCTCGATTTTGATGATCTTCTCGTTCAAACCCTCTCCTTGCTTCAGAAAAATGTCGATGTCCGGGAAAGACTCCAGAAACGCTGGTCTCACCTCACCATAGATGAGTACCAAGATACGAATCGCGCTCAGTATGAAATCGCGCGCTTAATTGCGGGAGAGGCGATGAATCTGTGTGTCGTGGGAGATGTAGATCAGTGTCTCTACTCGTGGAGAGGCGCAGAAATCGGAAACTTGCTCAAATTTGAGAAATCGTTCCCCGGAACAAAAATGGTTCTTCTGGAACAAAATTATCGTTCGACGCAGACGATCCTTACAGCGGCAAATGCAGTTATCTCCAAAAACGTGAATCGTTTCGAGAAAAAGCTATTTACCAACAACCCGACAGGAGAAGCGATAGAGCTGTATGTCGGCGGAAGCGATCGTGATGAAGCGTATTATGTTGCTAAAGAGGCCCGTGCGCTTATCGGAAGCGGCATCCCCGCATCAGAGATCGCCGTTCTCTTTCGGGAAAACTTCCAATCACGTTCGCTCGAAGAAGCGTTCATTGCACAGAGCATTCCGTACCGCGTTTTGGGTACGCGCTTTTTCGAACGTGCGGAAGTGAAAGATGTGCTTTCGTACTTACGTGCGGCACGCAATGTAAAAAGTCAGGTTGATTTCGCTCGTGCTGCTTCGACACCTCCGCGCGGTATTGGGAAGACGACACTGGAGAAACTTTTCGGCGGGGAAGAAGCGAAGCTCTCCGCTGCAGCCCGTACAAAAATTACTGGTTTTCGGTCGCTTCTCACACGAATCGCGCATGCAATTGAAACTATGAAGGCATCGGACGCTGTTCGATTTGCCCTCAAGGAGAGCGGTCTTGAAGCCGCGCTCGCGGAATCAAAAGATGAAACGGATCGCTTGCAAAACGTGTTTGAACTTGCGGCGCATGCGGCCCGCTATGATGCGGAAACACCACCGCTTGGCATTGAACATCTTCTTGAAGACGCCGCGCTTATGACAGACCAGGATGAGCTAGACCGCGCGACATTAAACGGGAATCGATTGGAGGCGGTCTCACTTATGACGGTACACGCCTCAAAAGGTTTAGAGTTTGATGCGGTCTTTGTAACTGGCCTGGAGCAGGGGCTCTTCCCCTCAATTCGCGACAATGACTCTGATCGAGATACGGAAGAAGAGCGCCGACTGTTTTACGTCGCCCTCACGCGGGCGAGGAAGAACGTCTTTCTCACGCTTGCAGGAAGTCGCCTACGCTACGGCCAGCGAGAAAACACGTCGCCGTCGATGTTTCTCGATGATATCGACCAGCGTCTCATCAAATTTCCCGAAGAGCGCGTTCAGCAGCTTATCGACTGGTAATATGCGCCGAGGAGCTCGATTAGGCCAACACTTTCTTACCGCGCAATCCGTCGCTCGTGCGCTCGTGGAATGTCTCGCTCCTACACCACTCGAAACAATTGTAGAGATCGGACCAGGAAAGGGCGCCCTCACAAAAGAACTCCTCGCAACGGGGAACAGTGTCATCGCACTAGAAAAGGACGAGTTGCTTGTACTTCAACTCAAAGATACATTTGCACGTGAGATTCAGAGCGGGCAATTCACATTACTTGGGATGGACGTTCGTGATTTTGATGCTGCGCGCTCTGTGCCCCAATCGAGTGCATATGTCCTTGCGGCAAATATTCCCTATTATATTACCGGCGAGATCATTCGTATGTTTCTCGAGACTTCGCGGCAACCCCGCGCCATGGCACTCCTTATTCAAAAGGAGGTCGCGGAGCGCATTGTTGCACGCGACGGGAAGGAGAGCATTTTGTCGCTCTCAGTGAAAGTCTACGGGACTCCGACAATAGTGCGCAAAGTGCCGGCGGGAAGTTTTAATCCGCCTCCTTCGGTAGATTCTGCAATACTACGCGTCGAAAACATTTCTCGGAAACATTTTACCACGATGCGGGAGGATCTTTTTTTCACAGCCATAAAGGCGGGTTTTGCCTCGAAACGTAAGCAACTTGGCGGTAATCTCGAAAAGGTATTTGGAGAGCGAGGAAGCCGTGCCCTCACTCAGTCAGGGATCGCAGCAACTGCACGCGCCGAAGATCTCTCACTTTCGGAATGGCACACTCTTGTGCAGAATCTCGCGTGATCAGATTCGAGGTCCGAACCGTGCCACTCGCTCCTCTCTGAGTGAAAGGGAGAGATCATAATAGGGACAGTACGTAATACCTTTGAGCCTGCATTTTTCTTGCTCTGCGTCGAGCCGATCGATTTCCGCATCATATTCTCCTGCATGAGTGTAGTAAGGATAGCGCCACTGCACTGGAGTCGAGGTGGCATTCGTTGTTTTCGGGCGCTCAGCTCCTGGGCCACTCGTCCCAAACATATCCACGTGGAGGCCGGGATAGACGATAACGGGAAACACGCTTGCGACGCAATAATAGGGGACACTCGCAAGACCGAGCGCATATTGTCCAATCCTCCCCGGCGGTCCTGCCTCATGCATACGCGATGCAAGTGTCCACACAAACGGTCCACCTCGTGGAGGACCTAAGACGGCGTAATTTGCATAATTGTAACAACTGCATACCCCCGGAAGATTCATAGGGCACAAAAAGGGCAATACTGGCCCACCGAACGGAATCGCAAAGAGGGGTACGGGCACGAAATATAGGAAGAGAGCAATACATACTGCGGCCACAGTGCGCATTACGGTATGATACCACTGTGCCCCTTTCATCACGACGATACTTGGCCGTTGCATCAATCGCGCTTTGTATTCTTGCCTTCACTTCGCTCGCCTTACTCGTCCGCGACCCTGTCCCTCAACGAGCATTAGCCACACTTCCTGATTCCTACCCAACTACTTCGTACTCACCAAAAGATCTGGACCGTACCGAGGAACTATTCTCAGGAAGTAATGTGGCGGTGAACTCGCTCGCAGTTTTTGCGAATGCAAAATCGGCACTCGACGTCGCTTTTGCACAATGGAACGATGCGGTTTCTCTCTCCAAAGCGGATTCAGAAGCCCTCGTAATCTACGGGAATACCTTGGCTTCACTCATCCAGAGCTTCCTTGCCAATAACCCACACCTGATTTCAGTGATTGCGGAACACGCTCAAGACCGCGGGAATCCTCGCGCACAAGAGTCAATCATGAAGTTAGCCTACTCCTACATAGCGCTTGGGCAACAGATTACAAAAATACCCACGCCTGATTTAATGCTCTCATCAAACGAATCCCTTGCAGAGCTCTATATCTTAGAGGGGAGATCATTGCTCGAGATAGCGTCGAGCACAGACGATGCCCATTTTTTAAGCGCCGCAATGCTTCATAATGAAAATGCCTCAAAGCTTGCGGAGACACTTTACAGCACCTCGCTCATTTTGCAGGGAAGTGGTGTCGAGTTTTCTGCCGCAGACCCCGGCATGATGTTTATGATGCCTATGGGAATCTGAAGTTCTTCAGCCCCGATACGCCCTTTGATACTACGAAGACTGCTTCAGTATTCGCCATCGCGAAAATGCGCATCTCCGCGCTCTTAAATTTCGTCTACTAGCGATAACATCGCGGCGCTCGTCGAGCCAGGCATCGATGATGCCTCAGGCACTTTTCAATCACTGACTTGAGCCCATCATATCGATATGCGTACCTGGCCACACAATGACCGGGAAGATTGAGATCACGCAGTAATACGGCGCACTTGCGAGACCAAGCAGCCACTGTCCGGCATGGCGCGGCGGTCCAAATTGGTAGGTCTTCGTAGAAGGCGTCCAGATATACGGTCCACCTCGAGGAGGCCCGAGGGACGCATAGATGGCGTTGTTATAACATGGCTTAATGGTTCCGATTGCACCACCAAAAGGAAAGGCGTGCGTTAATGTCGGAGTACTGAGAAGAACCACAACAGCGCAGAGTGCTAGTACAGAACGAGTCATTACAAAACAATTGTACCATTGGCTCCGCTTACCTATAGAGATGAGGTGGATAAAAAAACCGCAGTACCTGTTGATAGGGGGACATCAGCTTTTTACGCCAGGCTATACTTACAGCTATGCCCCCGGGCCACGAGTACCCGATAGCTCCACCCCCCATTGCCGCAACCCCGGTGGAGTCTGAAAAGCACGCTTGGCTGCACAAGCATCCCTATCTCACGACAAGCATCGCGCTCGCTTCTATTATTCTCTTCGCACTCCTCATCGCCTCCGCACGATCGGGTGTCTCAAGTTCGCAACAGGGAACGAATTGGGTTGGTGCAGGAGGTGTGTTCTTTACTGGCGGCCGTAATCTTCGACAGGCCGAGCGGCAAAGCGCCGAACAAGTAATCAAAAATGAATCCCCAGAAACTCAGCTTGGCTACATTCCCATAACGCCACCCTCAGCGGATGGCTTCGAGGGGGATGATGGGGGAGATCTCTCGAAGCTACTTGCACTCATATCTCAATCTGTAAGCGGGAATAACTCCGCTCTAGCGACATCGAGTGGGGAAAGCGCCTTCTCGTTAATCCCTCAAGGCCTGATCAGTATCGAAACCTACGGTAAAAAACTAACACCAGAGCAAGAGGCGCTTCACACGTACGGTAATGAAGCCGGGGCCATACTTCAATCCTACGAAAGCATGCACCCAAACGCCTCACAGCCACTCAAAGATCACGCAGAAGATAGGCAAAATGCCGACAAAGCCCGCCTCGTCGAACAACTAGGATTCGATATGGCGCTCCTTGGTCGAGAACTCACCTCGATCGAGGTTGTACCCGCCGCAATTAAAGCTGCACACGAAGCATACGCAACAACATATCGTATTGTAGGAACAAACCTTACGAAAGTCGCAGGCGCTAAGACCGATGAAGAATACTTAGCAGCTATAGAAGCCTACAATCAAAGCGTTGATTCGCTCTCAAAGCGATTCTTTGCACTCGTCACACTCTTTGGCGCACATGAAGTGACGTTTTCTCAGTCAGAAACAGGAAGTGTATTTGTTTTTAGTCAGTCGTTTTCATTTTGATCTCTTCAAGTACACGTATGCTCTTTTTTAAAAAAGGGCTTTGTTTTGCGATGGTATACTAGAAAGCGTGCGCAGAAACGTATGCGTGCCTCTTTACCCATTCTTGTAACCGCCGCGCTCTCAATCGCCGTCTTTTTTGGCGTGTTCGGTTTGCGTGCCGCAGATTTTGTTCGAGCACGCTCAGTAATCGTCGACACAAAGGCGCTCGAACCCGTTGAGGCGCCGCAGTACATTGCCGCCGACGATACCGACGGCAATGCAATTCCCGATTGGCAGGATGAACTTTTGCGAAAGGGAATTACCGTTGCCACCTCATCTGAGGAGTTGAGCGCAACTTCGAGCGACCCACTTGCAACCATTGCTGATTCCATTGCCGATATGCTGTATGGGGGATATGTATCACTCAAAGCATACGACGCCTACACGCCTGAGCGCGGGGAAGAATTGGCCGGACGCGTAGCAGAGAGTATTAAAGCGCCGAGTAGTCATGTAGTACACGACGCGCATGAGCTCACCGTTGTTGATGATGTATCTGAAGCGCGCGTTTTACAGTACCGCGCCGATATGCGAGATGCCCTTGCTCCTATGGTATCTGACGCCGAGCCAGAATTCGAAATGTTTGCCCGCTACCTTGAAACTCACGATGCTCTTTGGCTTGATCGTATAGCAGGCGCGGCTGCGCGTTACCGTGAAGCACAGAAACTCTCCCTCGAAGTTACGGTACCCAAGGACGCCGTCCCCGAACACCTGAAGGCCGTGAATGCGGTTGCGGCCTATGCGGATATTCTCGAGAAAATGGCTGCGGCAAAAGGGGATAATTCTCTAGCGTTTTTTGCCCTTTTGAAGTCGCAGTCAGATTCCGAAGAACAATTGCTCTCATCGTTCAATTCACTCGCACAATACTATGTACGCAAAGTCACGAATTAAATTCTTTACGGTATCAAGCGCGTTCGCCATTGTATGGATTTTTGTTGCATTTAGCCCTTTTGCGTATGCACAAGTTTCAGGACCAGGCGACGCGCCGGCTCCGGGTGACTGCGGCCCGGGGAGTAACGCGGGCGCCTGCCCGTCGACGGCGAGTACTTCAGGCGCTCTTCTTAGGGACGGCGTGTTCGGTTGCAGCGCGAGTAAATATCAAAACCCCGGCTCTCTCGTTGCAGTTGGTGGCGTATATGTACCTGTCAATGATGCGGCGGTCACCCTCAACACTGGCTATCTTGTGTACAAAGAATGCGTACTCGATGGGGTTGTATCCGCGATAAAAAACGGCGCGGTTGCCGATCTACAGAAACAAGTGATCAGGTCCGTCGCAACCAGTCGTGGCGGAAATCCTCAATACTTGGAAAATTTTGACGAAGATCTTAAACCTCGACGCGGCGGGATTGTGCTCATGAATCTTAGCGCGGAATCACTCGCACCGATGTGTGACGCCTTTAAACGTCCGGTACAAAATACTATCGCGCGCGGGTATCTACTCTCAGAAAACGCACGTAACGAGGCTTATAAATGCCCATTCCCAACAGGCGGAACCACGGCAGAAGTATTCAGTAAAAATGCAGTTTTTTCTTACAGTCGATGGTTTGCATCCGTCAGCCCCTCGGGAAACATTTATGGCGCAACAGCAATGGCAGATGCACGAGTTCGAAACGATATAGAACGAGACGATCGCAATATTCGCGAAATGATTAGCTGGGGAAGAGGTGTATTCCCTGCGCTCGACAATAATCAAGATCCATTAAGGCAAAATGTTTTGACTCCGGGGTATATTATCGCAGATTCTCTCAGTAAGATGATAGGTCTTGGCACCGATATCCTTCTCAATGCAAACGAGATCGACCAAGTAAATGGCGCACTGCAAGCGGGCCTCCAGAGTTCCATTGTTGCCGATACTGTGCGAGGACTTACGGGTTTTGCGCGGTCCCAAAACGGACAGGCCTCATATCTTGATCGCATGACCGCAGAGGCAGCAGCAAGCGTGCGCACGAGCGCCGTTAACGCAGCCCTCGGTATTCTTTCAGTCGCTCGC
Organism: uncultured Candidatus Saccharibacteria bacterium; assembly: GCA_964393065.1. Taxonomy (GTDB): domain Bacteria; phylum Patescibacteriota; class Minisyncoccia; order Phycocordibacterales; family UBA2100; genus UBA10103. The sequence continues at coordinate 30,275 of CAYMRY010000004.1, read as the reverse complement.
CAAGTAGAAACTGTCTATAAACAGGCCAAAGAAGCTATCGCAAACACACTCACCAATGCTATACAAAAATTACGCGACGCAGAGCGAACCTGCTGGGCAGCGATCGTGCCCAAAGTTGAAGAAAAAGCCGCTGCTGAAGGTGCGTCCCTCAGAATTGCTACTTCGACCGATTTCTCACAAGCGGTAATAGACGCACAGATTCAACCACTAGCATCAGCTACAATCCGCGATTTGCGCGTTTCCGAAGCGGCGCTCGCTCTCATTAACCAGCTCATCGCGGGCGTGACCAACACTTCTTCGACCGTAGCACAACGCGCTGCACTTGAGCGACTCGATAGCATGGTGGCAAATAATCAGCTGCACTCACTTGCAGAATCCCAGGCTGCGCAAAAACAAAAAGATGAAATAATCGGAGCCGTCGGAACACTTCTCGAGGAAACGATTCGCGCGTGGGCAGAATCCACCGATCCAAGCGTAGGCTGGTGCAATATCAACAACGTGGAAACCATCAATCGGTGGTTTAATGCGTGGAAGCAATAACATATGACCTGGATTCTCATTTTTGGACTCCTCGCAGCGGCTTCGCTTGCAGCCCCCACGCTGATCGGAAGCAGCATCCTATATTTTGCCGGCTTCATAAGTGGGATTGTTGCAAAATTACTCGACCTGGTCTTATGGGCGCTCGTTGTAAAATTCGACAGCGTTATTTACGGTACGTTAAGCCAAGTTATTGCGAGCGTATGGACCGTATGTAGGGATGTTTCCAATATATTTATCATTGGCATTTTTACCTTTATTGCCCTCCAGATCATTTTAGGGATTGAGACTCTCAGTCCACGCAAAATGGTCGCTCGTGTACTACTCATTGCTGTCCTAATTAATTTTAGTCTCTTGTTTACGCGAGTAATCATTGGTACTTCAAATTTTGTGGCGGGTAAGTTTTACTGCTCAATGGCACTCAATGTAGGCCAGACCACTGCATGCGGCGACGCACCAGTACAACTCGACACATTTCTTGCAAGTGGGATATCTGACAATGGTATTGGCGGTACTTTTATGGGGCTACTGGGGCTTGATGGTATCCTTCAATCACCTGAAACCATTTCAAAAATATATCAGCGGGGTGCTGCAACGGATAACGGCGTTATAAGTCGGGCAACGTTTGGATTCTACTCAGTGGATGGGGGAACGATGGCGCTCCTTTACTCGATAACCGCATCGTTCCTAATGTTGTCCGCTGCGGTCATGTTTGCCTACATGGCTTTTTTGCTCATTGCGCGTACAGTGCTCTTTGTTTTCCTTCTTTTTTCATCCTCCCTTGCCTTCGCGGTGTTTCTCGTACCAAAAAGTGGCGAAAAATACTGGAACATGTGGTGGGGTTCGCTTTTGCAAAACGCGGTCTTCGGTCCTGTACTTATGATGCTTCTTTGGGCGACACTTGCTATCGCCCAAGCACTTGTGCAGGGTCCCGGCGGCTCACGCTCATTCGACAAACTATTCTCCGAGCAGTCTGGCTCGGGACTTATGGCATTACTTATCTTCTTTTTAATTCTTGGCATGCTCTATGTCTGTGTGCGTTTTGCAAATGCCTTCGCTTCAAAAGTGAGTGGGTTAAATTACGGGAGTATGATTGCGGCAACTCCGCTTGCTCTTGGGGCTCGATTTGCCGGTACGATTGGTCGAAACACACTCGGTCGTGCATACGCAGGAAGAAGTAAGGCCCTGGGTGACGAGATCGACGGTATACAACAAAAACTCGCAAAAGAGACCAACTCCACCCGTAGAGCCGAGTTGCGAAATAATCTCGCAGCACTGGATCAGAAAAAAATATTTGCTGACAAGATGGCGAACAGTAAGTTTAATCTCGCTGACACTAAGACAGGAGCTGCATTGCTCAAGAAAGTAAATGCTCCTGCGATCATCGCAGGTGGAGGCAAAGATGTTAAAAGCTACGCGGAAAACATGAAGAAAACATCGGAAGAGGCTGCAAAGAAAGCGGCTTCACTTACAAGTCTTTCGGAAAACCAGAAGAAGAGTGTTCGCGATGAAGCAGCGACTGAATTAAAAGAACAGCGCAGTATTCTTCAGAAGGGCGTTCAGATTGCTGAGCGCACTGCAAAACGCCAAGAAGAAAGTCGAGCGAGTGAGATTCAACAACACGAAAAGGACATGCGCGAAGCAGCATCCATTCAAAAAGAAATCGAACGTACCGAGACCAATGCGGTAACCCGCGATACAAAACTCAACGAGCAACAAGTGCGCATCGAAAATGCGCGCGCAAAGATTAAGGAAATTCAAATTGCTGCCGAGCGGTCCGTTCCTGAATTGCAAAAGCGCAGAGCAGATGTAAAGGCTGTCGACGCTCAAATAAAACTACGAGAGGCTGACGCGGTTAAGGAAGCCCAGGAACGAATGAAAGAAGCCGGAGAAGAGCTGGCTGTAAAATTCGCAAAAACAGCTGATCCGCTTATCGTTGCAGCCGCGCGATCTGCGTTCAACAAGAAAGTCAAAGACGACGCCTCAGAGGGAAGCGCCCTCAAGGCATTGAGAGCCGAACTTGCAAAAAACAACGCCGCAGCATCCGCAGCAAAGCCGTCAAAATGAATATGAAAGATTCGACCTCAAGCATTCAAGAAGAACTTGCAAAAAGGCTGCAACAACTCCCCAAAGTCGTTCAAAACGCTATCCTCTCGGCTGACATCGAGAAACACTTGCGCACACTCGCAGATACTCAGAAATTACACCTCGATCAGTGGCAGAAACTTGAGAACGAGGTGATGTTTACTTTGCTCGGGATTCAACGCATTGAGGACCTCGAAAAAAATATTATCTCGGAAGTGGGAGTTACCGCCGATGTTGCAAGTCAACTTGCCGAAAACATCAATACAATTGTCTTCGAACCAATCCGCGAAGAGCTTGAGCGGCAACTTGAACACCCAGAAGCGCAGGAGAAAGAGATAAGCGCGATCGACGCATCGCGTACACAAATACTAGGCGATGAATCCGCGGCAACTGCACCACAAGAAGCAGCAACCGACACCGCCGTCATACCTGCGGCTATTAAACCCGCAACGCCGCCCGCCCCGGTACCCACGATTAAAGCAACACGACCCTCTGAATCAACCGCATACAAACCGGGAGAGGTCTCGTCGGAGCGCGCCGCTGTTCACGATGACCCGTATCGTGAGCCGCCGCTCTGATCCTTCATGAAGTTGCACGGCGACTTCAAAAATACTGATATAATCGCGTAATGCAGTTTCAAGTTCCTCAGTTCATTGAAGTTGAAGACAAGATCATTGGGCCACTTACCTTTAAGCAGTTTGTTTATATCGCGGGAGGCGCTGGTATGGCATACCTTTTGTGGCGCACGCTTCCCATTTATATTGCTGCTCCACTTGCAGCGGCCATGATGGGACTAGGCGCCGGCCTCGCTTTTTTTAAGTACAACGGTCAGCCTTTTATTCTTGCGATAGAACACGGATTTTTCTTCTTTATCCGCAGTAAATTGTACTTGTGGAGCAACGAACTGCGCACCAGTGCTCTCAAGAAACAGGCGGCGCCCACGGCAGCAAAATCAAACGGGGAAGTGTACGTTCCGAAACTTTCCGACAGCAGGCTTCATGAGCTTGCGTGGAGTCTCGATATTAAAGAGCGCATTGCCGCAGGCACCGCACAAGAAGGGGAGCGTCAGTCGCCGATGCGAGACATCGTAGCTCCAGTGCGCACCGCGAGAGATGCTCTCATTCGTTAATATGCCAACACAATCCGCCTCAAAGCCGAGCAGCCGATCGACCCAGGAATTTGTCCCGGTAAGCGAAGTACGCGACGGTATCATCGTGCTAAAAGACAAGAGCTTGAGAGCGGTACTCCTTGCCTCCTCGATCAACTTTGCCCTCAAATCAGAAGACGAACAGACCGCGTTTATCGTGCAATTTCAGAATTTCCTCAATTCACTCGATTTCTCATGCCAGATTTTCGTACAGTCGCGCATGCTTGATATTCGGCCGTATATCGCATCTTTGGAAGTGGCCTACAAAGCACAACTCGACGATCTCATGCGCATCCAAATCCGTGAGTACATCGAGTTTATCAAGAGCTTCACGGAAGCGGCAAACATCATGACGAAAAACTTCTTCGTGGTTGTCCCGTATTCGCCGTCGCTCTCACTGAACGCCGGAGGCTCTGTTGCAGGAAAGTTATTTGGAAAAAAAGATAGTCAAGAAGATGCGAACCGTTCTTTTGAAGAACAAGTCTCCCAAATTGAACAACGAATCTCGATCGTCCAACAGGGCCTCGTGCGCTGTGGTGTTCGCACGGTTCAGCTCGGCACCGAAGAAGCGATCGAGCTTCTGTACAAGATGTTCAACCCCGGTGAAGACGGTAAGCCGATGACATTGGATGGTCAACAGTCGTGAAGCGGAACTACGTTGAGACTATGCATTTCTCATACACACAACACATCCTTATAAGTTGCCCTGTTCAGCGGTAAACTACCTTTATGGCTCTTCTCGATCTTTTCCGCAGAAACACAACTCCCCCTGCAAATGTGCTTCCGGTCTTGCCGGAGGAAATATATCGAACAGGAGTTCTTGGCCTTCAAGACGTCATCGCACCTCACGCACTCAAGATCTCGCCGCGCGAACTCGATCTCGGCGAAAAAATTGCGCGAACATTCTTTGTCATTTCGTATCCGCGCTTCCTTACGACGGGTTGGTTTGCACCAATCATCAACATGGACAAAGTGCTTGATATTGCGATCTACGTGCACCCCATGGACACGAACGAAATGCTGCGAAAATTTCAAAAAAAGGTCGCCGAAGTACAGAGTCAGATTTCGACACGCGAAGAGAAGGGGATGGTGCGCGATCCGATGCTCGATACGGCATATCAGGACCTCGAAAAACTACGAGACTCCTTGCAGCAGGCACAGGAGCGTATTTTTGATGTAGGCCTCTACCTCACAATTTACGGCTCAACCCGTGAGGAAGTAGACAAAGTAGAGAGCGAAATTCGATCCATTTTGGAAAGTCGTCTCGTGTATATTCGTCCCGCACTCTTCCAGCAGGAACAGGGGTTTCGCTCGGTGCTTCCCTTAGCCTCAGACGAACTCAATGTGCACACAAAACTCAACTCGGCGCCGCTTTCGTCCATCTTTCCATTCATTTCATTCGACCTCACGTCAGATAGAGGAATTCTCTATGGAATCAATCGTCACAACTCCTCCCTCATCCTCTTCGATCGGTTCTCGCTTGAGAACTATAATTCGGTCACTTTTGCGAAGTCGGGTGCTGGAAAATCGTACACAACAAAACTTGAGATCCTGCGCTCTCTTATGTTTGAGACCGAGGTTATTGTCATTGACCCTGAGCGTGAATATGAATATCTTGCCACAACCGTGGGAGGGCGTTATTTCAATATCTCCCTCTCTTCGGAGCACCACATTAATCCCTTTGATCTCCCGATACCGCGCGAAGATGAAAACCCAAACGATGTCTTGCGCAACAACATCATTACTCTCGTCGGGCTATTTCGTATCATGCTCGGTGGCCTCACCCCAGAAGAAGACGCGATTATCGACAAGGCAATTACCGAAACATACGCACTGAAAGATATTACCTCAGACGCAAATTTTGCCTCGATTGAACCGCCACTCCTTTCCGACTTCGAGTTGGTGCTCTCTGGCATGGAAGGGTCTGAATCCCTCGTGCAACGCCTCTCGAAATATACGAAGGGCACCTGGTCCGGATTCATGAATAGGCCAACCAACGTCGACATGAATAAGAAGCTTACGGTTTTTTCCGTACGCGACATGGAAGACGATCTCAAACCAGTTGCAATGTACATCATCACACACCACATATGGAATACGGTCCGCAAAGAACTCAAGAAGCGCTTGCTCGTTATTGATGAGGCATGGTGGATGATGAAGTCGCAAGACACTGCGAGCTTCCTCTTCGGCATCGCAAAGAGAGGCCGCAAATACTATCTTGGGCTCTCCACAATCACACAAGACGTCAACGATTTTCTGACTTCTCCGTATGGAACCGCAATGATCACCAACTCGTCGATTCAATTGTTACTGCGCCAGTCGCCCACTTCCGTTGATCTTGTACAACAGACGTTTAAGCTCTCAGATGAGGAAAAATATCTTCTCCTCGAATCAGATGTGGGGGAGGGGATATTCTTCGCAGGCTTAAAACACGTCGCTATTAAAGTTATCGCGTCGTATACCGAAGATCAGATCATCACCTCCGATCCATCGCAAATTCTTGCTATTAAGAAGGCAAAACTTGAACTCTCGACGGCGGGCGAGGCGGCGGAACCTCGGATAAGTGCTGCGGATGTGCTTAAAAACGCTGCTATGAAAGAGGCGAGCGGTGTAGCGCAACAAGCGGCACAAGAACCACTTCCTGAATTAGCGAATGAGTCTCCGTTGCCGCCACCGCCCGAAAAATCCGCATCGCTGCCACCCGTTTCTGCTACTCTATCACCAGAACTAAACCCTGATCGCCCTGTATGATGAGCGGCAGATTTTTTTTAACTGTCTTTTTCGTCGCCTGTACCCTGGGCATAACTGCCGCAATTCCACTACCTATCTTTGCGCAGTTAACGTTGCAGCCCCAAAAGCCAATCACGCTCGAGGTACAACCCGAACAGCCTGCTCCGGGAGATGCTTATTCTCTTTCGCTCACCAGTTACAGTATCGATCTCGACCGAAGCACCATCATCTGGCGTATCAATGGAGAAGTCGTTGCTGAGGGGGATGGGCTAAAACAAATCTCATCTAAGGCCGGGGCTCTTGGCTCTACACAGCGCATCTCGGTCTCAGTTGTAAGCGATGATGGATCAGAGGGAAGCGTGTCTGCTCTCATTCGTCCCGTCGAGATAGACCTGTTGTGGAACTCGGATTCATACGTGCCACCATTGTATCGAGGAAAACCGCTCGCAGGGAACAGCTCGAGCGTTCATGTCTATGCGCTCACGCGTTTTCCGCTTGGAAATGGACTTCTGCCGGAGCGCGATATTATTTACACATGGTCGAGGAATTCGACGGTGCTCAGCGAGCTCTCCGGTCGCGGTAAATCGAGGATTCATATTACGGGGCCAGCGATGCGCGATACCGATGTTATTTCCGTCACTGCTGAGTCAGTTGATCGAGAATGGCTGGGACGCGCAAGTACGCGGATCGCAGCACACGACACCGAGCTCTCCCTTCACGAACATCACCCTCTCTTTGGTATTTTATTCCACCGAGCACTCGAAGGCGAAGTGCATACGACCGAATCCGAGCAAAAGGTGACCGCGATTCCTTATTTTGCTAATGTTGCGTCCTCTCAAGATGCCTCGCTTGAATACGCATGGAGCGTAAATGGTATCGCCGCTACAGCACCGACGGAATCACCGGATACGCTGCTCATTACGACCGAAAACTACACAGGGCCCGCGATTATATCCCTCAACCTCACGGACATACACGATTTTTTTCTGCACGCAACTCGCTCGTGGACCCTGGTATTCGATGGTGCGTTTGCCGGCATGTTTACACCTACCGGGTTTGGACAATAGTATGAATTACGAACGTATCTTTTCGTATATAGGCTGGGGAGCGATAGCACTCCTACTCACGGGACTCACTGGTTGGTATTTTTTTATACAGAGGCAAACGGCGGCAGTCGAGAGCGC
>CAYMRY010000004.1:17354-22492 GCA_964393065.1 uncultured Candidatus Saccharibacteria bacterium | reverse complement strand
TAAGTGCTCCTCCTGTTGCGGGTGCCGCATTCATAGGTGGAACAAGCACAAGGCTACGGTACGTGGAACGCTCTACGGGGTATGTAATAGATGTAGATCCGTCGTCAGGTGAGTCAAAGCGCATTACCAATACTCTTACCCCCCGGGTCTATGAGGCTTCTCTCAGCTCCAACAATGTAGTGATACAGCGCGTACTTGAAGACGGAAGAGCGACGACGCTCGCCGCGAAAGTTGGCACTTCCACCGAAAATGGCCTTGCCCAACTTAAAAGCTTCAATCTTGGTTCGAACATTTCTGAGCTCCGCCTACACCCAGAAAACGGCACCATCATTATGACTACCGAAACAGAAGCTGGTACGTCAATCGTCCGCTCCGCATGGGACGGTAAAAATCCCACAACGCTCTTAACAATTCCAGCCGGGTCATTTACGCTCTACACACCCTCAGATTCGGTTATTGTTGTCGCCGAAAAAGCAGCAAGCGGAGTACCAGGGAACGCATACCGGGTCGGCACGAGCCTTACGCCCCTCCTTAGAAATATTCCGGGACTCACCGTTCTCCCTAACACATCAGGCGGGCTCCTGTATAGCTCAGATACCGGCAACAGCGTACAATTGTTTGTTCGCACCAGTTCTTCTACTGCCCTTGAACTTCCGCTGAAAACGACGACTGAGAAATGCGTGTGGGCACCATCCGGTGGTTATCGAGCCTATTGCGCTGTACCCAAAACAAATCCCGGCCCGGCCTTTCTTGATAAATGGTACCGCGGCGCGCTTCATACGGACGACGAATGGTACGAAATAAGTGCAGGAGGAGCAGAGCCACGTTCGTTCTTCACCACAGATTCGATGACCGCGATCGATGTTGAACAACCGATTGTCGATTCGAGCGATACGTACCTGGCGTTTATTAATGGTCGGGACAAGTCGCTCTGGCTTTTGCGCATTAAGGAATAACTATGATTCATCTACACTCAATCGCAAAAAAAGCGCGGAAGGTCATGTTCCAAGCACAAGTTAACTTGACCGGGGGAGCCGCAAGTGGAGGGACACCCCTCTTAGTAGACCTCTTCAACCCCGGTAATGATTTGGGTGCATTTTTCAATAGCGCTTTTAAATTTGCCATTGTGGCGGGTGCCATACTCGCAGTATTGCGTCTTGGTTTAGCTGGCATTTCTTACATGATGACTGATCTTCCCGGCGTGAAGATAAGCGCAAAGGACAAGATCTCGGGGGCCATAACTGGACTTCTCCTCCTTCTCGCTATTTGGCTTATACTAAATCAAATTAACCCCGATCTCCTTAATCTTGATGCACTGCGCAGCGTAAGGAGCACCCCATAACAAAAAGGAGTGGACTCTGAGGGTGGTTGAGGCCCCTTAGTTCGCGGAGTAGCGAATTACAACCCGTCTGTTTCTTCCTTCCCCCTGAGATTCAGTCTTAACTTGCGGTGCGTCCTGAAGCGTAGTGTGCACAATGAGTCTCTCGTACGCACTCATCGGTGAGAGTTCAACGTCATATTGAAAACTACGCGCTCTTTCCGCCATCATGAGAGCTTTTGTCTGTAGATCACGTATTTGTTTTGTGCGGTATTCATTGACATCTATCAGAAAATGCGACGATTCATGGTGTTCAGGAGTTGCTTTTTCGCTCGACGTACCCTCGATGATCTTCTTAACCAGCTGATCGATCGCGTGGATAGTATCTCCATGACCCCCAATGAGCGCCTTACCATCGTCCGCGGAGACCATGTAAATATGCTGACCAGCAACTTCGAGGTGTGAAATATCCTTATACTGAGCGCCCATTGAGTCCAAAAGCCCTTTCAATACAGTTATTACACTCTGATCCATGTGTGGACTTTACCACCAATAAATACGAAGGGCCACTTTCATTCGCCCCCTATATGGTGTTGTAATCGCGAAACACACGTCAATTATGACAGCGTTTTCTTCGAAGCCTCTTCGGTGAATTTTCGACCCATGAATAGTTCCTGGGCAATCATAAAGATGTTCGAAGTGGTCCAATATAATGGAACCGCAGCGGCGAGCGTATATGCAATACCCGCAACTATAATGGGAAGCATGTAGCGTGCTTGGAGATCAAAACTGTGCGCCATATCAGACGCAAAAGAAGGTTCGGCGACTTTCTCTCGAGGTTTGCGTGGGCCCATACTAAGACGCGCGTAGATGAGCTGGGTGATACCCGCAAGCACCGCAAGACCGATACTCCGCTCGCGCATATCAATAAGGCTAAGAAACTCCATATTGACGGATTCGGGGCTCTGTACGAAAGAATAGAGCATTGAGGTGTCCACCGCGGGAAGCCCACCATGCCAAAAGACCCAATACAGCCCGAAAAGAATCGGGAATTGAATGAGGATAAGGAAAAAACTTGAGAAAGGGTGAATACCTCTCTCTTTATAGAGTGCAAAAATGGCCCGTGCCTGTTCTTCTTGGGAATCCTTATACTTCAATTTAAGCGCCTCAATATCCGGTGCGATATCGCGCATCGCCATTTGTGTGCGCACGGCCTGCTTTGAGAGGGGGTAGAGTATTACTTTGACCACGATCGTAAGGAGTATGATTGCAAGACCAATATCATGTGCCGGAACCTTATCGACAAGAAACACGAGACCATTGTAGAGAGGCTCATAAATGGCTGTATGAAAGGCTGTGACAAACATTCAGGCATTCTATCCCGCCCTACACCATTGCGCCAACATTTAGCGACGCACAATTTTAGCTATCGTTGAGGCTATTTCTTCCGCCACCTCTTGAGAAGACGCTCCAAGAGCGAGTTTTCTTGCTGTACAGATAACACAAAGAGGGAACGTGACCCTCGTGAGCTCCCTTATAAGGGCGCTTCGCGCCCTTCTTCGGATGGTATTTCGATCCACAGCGCGCGGTGCGATTTTCTTGCTTACTACGCAAGCCGCGGCCGGCATACTCCTTCCGGGGAGCTGACCATAAGAATACGAGAAAAACTGCCCACCGAGCCGACGAAAACCCCGCGTGAGAGCAAAATCCGCCCGTGATAGACGATGGGTACGTGGCATTTAAACAGAGAGTCGAGCACGGCCCTTGCGGCGGCGACGCAAAAGAAGATTTCGGCCACCAACGGTCTTAAGTCGGGCACGGAAACCGTGCGTCGAGGCGCGCTTTTTCTTCTTCGGCTGGTAGTTTCTTTTCATGACGAGGACGATACCATATCCAGGAAGATTTGACCAGTCAGATCCATATATGTGCGCAAAATATCCCTGAAGACTATCAATTACGCACTTATCCACAGGTTATACCCACATTGGACCTAAAAGTGGTACTTACAAGCCGCCTTCCACTTATCCACAGGTGACGTATAATGCCTCTCAATATGCGTGCGCGCCCCACATTCACTCCTCTTTTTTGCGTTGGTCAATACCATTATGCGCATGAGTAACCGCGAACTGTGGCAGAACGCGCTCGTTCAAATTGAGCTTGGTACTTCCGAAGCATCCTTTCGGACATGGTTTCGCAACACCGACATCATTTCTCGCGATGCAAACACGGTGCACCTTGCTGTTCCTTCCAAAATAGTAAAAGAGTGGCTGATGGATAAGCATCACAAGTTAATCCTCGGAACGCTCCGCACCCTTGATAATACGATTCGCTCTGTCGAATACGTTATCCACCGATCAGCGGGGGAGCCCCGAAAAGAGGTTCGCGAAAAGCCGTCGCAACAAAATGCCGCGCTAGATCTAACGTCCCTTTACATCGATAAGCGCGATAATTTGAACCCTCGTTACACATTCGACACGTTTATCGTAGGACCCTTTAATCAACTAGCACATGCCGCGGCTCGAGCCGTCACCGAGCGCCCAGGACTTACCTATAATCCCTTTTTTGTGTTTGGCTCGACGGGACACGGCAAAACACATCTCATCCAAGCCGTCGGCAACCACTTCAAGAAATCCCACAGCAACAAAAAAGTTTTCTACGTCTCATCAGAGCGCTTCGCGGTTGACTTCATTAATGCGGTTTCAAAGGGCAGGGCAAATGAGTTCAAGGACCAGTATCGTCAGTACGATGTGCTTATCATGGATGATATTCAGTTCATGGCGGAAAAAGAACGCACCCAGGAAGAACTTTTCCACCTCTTTAACGCAATGCACGACAATAATAAGCAGATTATTTTCTCCTCCGATAAGCACCCCATGCTCTTGCCCGGATTCGAAGACCGCATGCGCGGGCGACTTTCGGCAGGGGTCATTATGGAGATCCCTGAGCCGGATGTTGAATCACGTACATCGATCATAAAGGCCAAAATAGAGCAGCTCGCATTCAATCTTCCCGAAGATATCATCGTTCATATTGCTGAAAATGTGCGCGGCAACATCCGTGAATTGGAGGGTATTTTGAACATGATCATGTGTAAATCCCAACTGAAAGGGAAGGCGATCAGCTTGCCTGATGTACGTACTCTCATCAAACACAATGTGCGTCCGAACAAGGGCATCTCTGTTGAGGAGGTAGTTCGACGCATCGCGCAATATTACGAGGTAGCGGAGCGAAGTATCTACGAAAAAACGAGAAAAAAAGAGGTGGTGAAGCCGCGCCAGATTATCATGTATGTTCTGCGTGAAGAATTTAACGTCTCATATCCATCAATAGGCGAGAAACTCGGGGGAAGAGATCACACCACTGTTATTCACTCTTGTGAAAAAATAAAAGAAGAGGTAAAACGCAACAACGCTCTTGAACAGGAAATTGAGCATGTACGAGCATTGGTCCACGCATAACCACCACCTATGAACCGCGCTCAGCACTGTGTTGATAACGTGTTGATTACAGAGGCTTACCTCATGGGGATAAGTCGAGTACAAGAACGGGATTCGGGTGTGGGTACGCTTACAAACGCCTTGTCGCACGTTATACCCACCCTAAAAGTAACACCGTCGACAGAGTTTTCCCCATCTCGAAGAACGATTAAACCCCGTAAACAAAAGGTTATTCAGACTTTTCCACCAATCCACAGCGTTAATAACAATAATAAGGTTTTCTAAAAAATAACTATGCAATTCACAACCACAAAAGAAAAAATTCTGAGTGCGGTTGTTATTGCTGAACGAGTGGTAGGCAAAAAAGAATCACTACCCGTACT
>CAYMRY010000004.1:0-17254 GCA_964393065.1 uncultured Candidatus Saccharibacteria bacterium | reverse complement strand
CAGTCTGTCGCGTACGCCGCATCGACCTCTATGATTCGGCCAGAGTTGGGTAGTATCTATATAAGTATAGAAGACGGGCGGTTGCTCGCGGTCGCTACTGATTCGTTTCGTCTTGCGGAAAAAAGTGTCTCGAATGCTTCTCGTAGCGGCTCGGGAGAGGTTTTAATTCCTCTCAAGCACGCGCAAGAGCTTATGCATATTCTGGAGCGAATATCTACAGAAACAGTCGTGTTTGGTCTCGATGACTCGCAGTTGGTGGTGAGTGCGGACGCTCTCACGTTTACTTCGCGTGTAATTGACGGCACGTTTCCAAATTATAAAGAAATCGTACCTAAAACATTTACGACACAAGTTACGCTACTAAAGGGTGATTTTGCGGAAACCCTCAGAAAAGCACGGGTGTTTGCGGGGGCGGATCAGCACGTTGGTTTTCATGTGTATCCCCAAAAGAAAGTGTTCGACATTACTGCGCAAAGCGCTGCAATTGGTGAAATGTCAGATTCGCTCCAAGCTGCGGTCTCAGGCGATGATGTGGATGTAAATTTTCACATTGGATACGTCGCAGACTGCCTTCAGTCCATTCCTTCGGATTCGATCACTCTTGGATTTTCAGGAGCCGGGCGACCGCTTGTGGTACGGGGTGCTTCGGATACAGCGTTTACCTATCTCGTTATGCCCCTCAATCGATAAGAGTTATTCAACTGTAAATGTGACCGCTGTTTCGATTTGACCGTTATTAGTATCCGCAATTGCCTTGAGGAGCGCGGGACCTATGCTATTTGCCTGCACAGCGACCGCAAACGGCGGCTCTGTGGAAACTCCCACAAAAACGGAATTAAGATAGTAGGAGACACTTTTTACTCCAATATCGGCAGGGAAATTAACGAATGACTGAAATGATTGATTGGTCTTGATGATTGAGCCCTGGGGAGGGGAGGCGAGTGTGAATCCGGGGTGTGAGGGGGCGTTTGTTGTAGGCATTGTTGGAGAATTCGGAAATACTCCCGGAGGAAAGAGTGGGGAGGAAGATGCGATTTGTTGATTCGTCCAGAGCATGACAGGGTATTCCCAATAGGAGAATTGCGAATCACCCTGACTGTTACCCGTGCCGGAGCGTGGATTGCCTTTTTGTACCCAATACAATATTTCATGGACTCCTAATTGCGGGTTGGTATTCCACTCACCCTTGAGGACGGGAGGAAGTGATTCTTGGTCCGGATCGGGAGAAGGGGGAGTGAAATCCTCGGAATGATACTTACTGAGTGCGTATTCCATAAATTCATGCCACATGGGGGCAATGATAAATGCGGCGATTTTGCGCTCGAGGGGTGAATTGTCATTATTTCCCGCCCATGCACCGATCGATATTCCTGGAGTATAACCAACGATCCAGACGTCTCGGTAGTCGTTCGTGGTACCGGTTTTGTCGGCAACGTCGTAGCCGGGGAAGTATAGAGGAGAGTTTGCACCAAACTCGGGGGTGCGCGCTACGTTATCAGAAAGAACGTCGTTCATTTCTCGCGCAACCTGTGCTTCAAGTACACGCGTTTCCTGTTGCGTGAACCCTTCGAGCACTGTTCCGTCGCCCTCCTCGACGCGCATGATGCCCGTTACATTGTTGCGTACTCCATCATTTGCAAACACGCTGTAAGCGCCCGTAAGCTCGAGAAGAGAGACTTCGCCGCCTCCGAGTACGAGCGTAAGACCATAGCGGCTTGGATCAGTGAGTGTTGTAATACCAAGGTCGCGTGCAGTTTCTATTGAATCTTGAATACCGGCAAGGTGTAAGGTCTTGACTGCGGGAATGTTTTTCGACATCGCGAGCGCGTTCCGCATCTTCATAGGCCCCGCGAACACGCCGTCGTAGTTTTGTGGCGAGTAGCACGGGGGCTCGCTGTTAGCGACGTCTGTTGGCGAACACGCGGTTGAAAACTGGGTCTGAAGGTCGAAAAGAATAGTATCCGGTGTGTATCCTTTCTTGAATGCTGTCGCGTATACGAAGGGCTTAAATGCCGAGCCTGGCTGGCGGTGGGCGAGTGCTACGTTTACCTGCCCATCAATAGCATCATTAAAGTAATCGCGTGAGCCAATCATGGCAAGAACCTGTCCCGTTTTGGGATCTATTGCCACCATACCCTCATTTGAAGCGTTGAAGTTCTTCTCCATATTGTCGGCATGTTTCGCGACAATCTGTTCCGCCTTTTGCTGTAAGTCGTAATCAAGAGTTGTAATAACGCGTAATCCTTCATTTGCCACAACATCAGCGCCATATTTTTCTTCGAGATATTCGCGTACGTAGAATACAAAGTGCGGGGCTTTAATACCCGCATCGGTACGCGGGTTAAATTGTACCTGCTCGGCTGAGGCGGTCGTGTATTCTTCTTCGGTAATGTAGCCAAGGTCAAACATTCGCGAGAGAACGAGGTTTTTTCTCTCATCGAGTTCGTCCCGATGATTGCCATAGGGTGAGAAGCGTGTCGGTGCCTGGGGGAGGGCGGCGAGGTAGGCGGCTTCGGCAAGGGTTACCTCGGAAGCCGAGCTACCAAAAAAGTACTGTGATGCCTCTTCGACGCCGTACACGGTGCCCCCAAAGCTAGTTTCGTTCAGATAGATGTTGAGGATTTCATCCTTCGTTGCCACTTTTTCGAGTTTCAATGCGAGAATGATCTCTTTGAGCTTACGAATAATGGTTTTATCCTGAGTAAGCAATGTGTTTTTAACCACCTGCTGCGTTATCGTCGAACCTCCTTGGCCTTGGAATCCCTCGCGCAATCCTAAGTTAACAAGAACAGCGCGCAAAACTGCCATAGGGCGGATTCCGTAGTGTTCATAAAATGCAGCATCCTCAATTGCGACGGCAGCGTTACGGATGTAGGGAGATATGTCGTCGAGAGGAACCTCAGTTCGTCGCATTGTACCGTGAACGTCGAAGAGAAGAATGTTACCGGTGCGATCGTATATCTTTGTTGAAGATCCCACGACGCGGTTTTGGATGTTATCTATTGAGGGTATGGCGACAACAATTGCCCACGCAGTAAAAACACCGGCGCACATAACACCCGCGAGGAGTAGAAATCGCATCATGCGACGACTCCAAAGCGGAGTGGCGTTGTAGAGGCGTCGCGCGTGACGTCGCAGCATATCAATTTTTGAGCGTTCGTTCCCCATACAAAACCGGCCAGCGCCGGATATTTACAAAAGTGTAGCGTGATATCACAGCATCAGCAATCACGTATGTTCATGAAGACGCATCCTGTGGTTTCGCCTTACCGTATGTGGGCTAGGTGCGTGATGCCAACTGCAATAGCATCGTATTCGTCATCGCGCACGATTTCTTTTTCGACGCGGAGTAAAAGGTGGATCATAGCGGTAATTTGTTTCTTATCCGCACGTCCCGAGCCTGTCGTTGCGCTTTTTATTTGTCCCGGGGTGTATTCATGCGTTGAAAGCCCCAGGGAAGAGGCAACATGTAAAATTGCTCCACGTACCTCGGCTACCTGCATTGCCGTCTTTTGATTTGTACTGAAAAAAAGGCGTTCCATCGCAAGTGAGGTAGGAAGAAATTTCTGTATAAGCCTTCCACACTCGTTTGCGACGGTCGTGAGGCGCTCATCAAATGGTTGTTTCGCGCTTGTTTCTATACAATCCGAATAAACCCACACTGCTTTCCCGTCGCTTTTATCGAGAATTGCAACGCCGCAGCGACCGTATCCGGGATCTATTGCAAGGACGCGCATTAGATAAGTATCGGGTATCGTGCCGTAACTATCAAACAAATGTCGTGTTTAAACTATTCTGCGTTGGTAAACACTTCCTCCACGTCGTCGAGGGCGTCGATTAGTTCCATTGCTTTCATGAGCGCCGCACTGTCCGCTTCAGACAGGGGAATTGGGGACGTGGGTGTGTAACCCTCACTGGTCTTATCGAACGCCCAAAGCGCAGAACCGGGCGCAGCGAGTGCAATCGCATGCTTTGCAAAAATCCCCTTAAGTTCCTGTAGCGTGCGGTTTTTATTGTCGGTGAGAGTTTCTATAATGAGCGCCGCGCCGCCGGGGCCGTACGCTTCGTACGTCACCTGTTCGAGTGTTGCGCCATCTTGTGCGGATCCCTTGAGGATCGCACGCTCGATTGCGTCGCGCGTCATGTTTGCGGCTTTTGCTTTTTCAATGATCGAGCGTACGTTGGCGGCATTTGTATCGCCACCCGCTTTTTTGGATTCAACCGTAATACGACGGGATAATTTACCCCACGCGGCGCTTTTTGCGGCGTCATTTGCGCCTTTTTGACGTTTTATCTGAGCCCACTTATTGTGTCCGGCCATATGCCTACTGTACTCAGCAATCGATTTTTTGCAAAAATTAAAGGAGCTTCTGTTGCGGCTCTTGCGGGTGCTTCTCGCCGAGGTGCTGGTATCCCTTCGGGGTTACGACGCGACCTCGCGGTGTTCTTTCAAGGAGGCCCAGCTGCAATAGGTAGGGTTCGTGCACCTCTTCGATGGTCGCTTCTTCTTCAGAAAGCGCCGCTGCTATAGTTTTGAGGCCAACGGGGCCGCCGCCAAACTTATCAATAAGGACACCGAGAATATCGCGGTCTATTTGGTTGAGCCCGATCTCGTCCACCTCAAGAAGTGCCAGCGCCTTCTTTACCGTTTTCAAGTCGAGCATGGCGTCATTTACCTCCGCGAAATCGCGGCAGCGCTTGAGGAGGTAATTTGCCGTGCGAGGTGTGGCACGAGAGCGTCGCGAAATCTCGCTGAGAGAATCCTCGTCGACTTTGATGTTGAGGATTGCCGCGGAACGTCTCAAAACGGTGGCGATTTCGTTCTCGGTGTAATAGGTCAAACGAAAGACTCCGCCTGAGAATCGCGAGCGTAGCGGAGACGAGAGCATCGAAATACGGGTAGTAGCAGCGATGAGTGTGAATGCAGGAAGCTCAAGTTGCACGGTACGGGCCGAAGGCCCTTTTCCGATTACGATATCCAAAACACCGCTTTCCATCGCCGGATACAAAATTTCCTCAATCGTACGATTGAGGCGGTGAATTTCGTCGATAAATAAAACATCACCAGGAGAAAGATTGGTGAGAATCGATGCAAGATCACCAACGCGTTCAATCGCAGGGCCTGACGTTGAGCGGAGCGACGAACCAATTTCCTTTGTTATCAAATGCGCAAGCGTGGTTTTACCGAGGCCGGGCGGTCCGTAAAGAAGAATGTGCTCGGGTTGTTGTTTTCTTCCTCGCGCAGCGGTAAGAAGGATGCGCAAATTTTCTTTGATTGTTTGTTGCCCCACATACTCATCCCACAGTGAAGGACGCAGCGCCTGATCAAGCGAGCGAATCGTTTTAGGGCTTATTTCCTTGCTATTTTCTCCCATAGTTGACAGCGGCGCTCCGGCATGATACATTACCTGGCAGAGCGGCGTCCGGACGCTCTTTTTTATTTATACAGTTTGTATAGTAAAAAAGCTCATCAGGGACGCACATCTCCAAGCGATATCAGGATTTCTCCGAGGATGGTAGCGGTGGCCGCCGTAAGGTAGCATTACTACTCCTCTCCTTAGGTTCTATCCGACTTTCGATGATCCATTGAAAGCATCGCTTGGGGATGTGTATCCCCGATTTATTTCTCTCTTTTCACGATAGCATTGTGCATGCGAAGTACAATGTGTTTTTTGTGTTGTGATGCTCGTTTTTTTAAAAAAAACGCGCGTGACCTCATCTTTTTCATGAACACAAGAGTCCAAGTAACTTAGTTTGACGCGCGGCAATTAAAATTATGAAAGCGTTTCAAGCATGACCTCATCATGTAAATCGACAACGCGTGAAAGTTCTTCAATAGACGTCACGCCTTGCAATACCTTGACTGCACCGTCTTGCGCCATGCGACGAATCTTTTGTTCTTTCGATGCTTCCCAAATATCCCGCTCGGACGATGTTTTGCGAACTGTTTCTTCGATATGACGATCCATAAGAATGACTTCCACGACGCCGATACGGCCTTTGTAGCCAAGGCCGCCGCACTTTTCGCAACCCTTTGGTCCCCACATGATATCCCGGTTCCCCGGGACGTCTTCGGGGTGCGGTATGTTTCGTAAAAGCGGTTCCAGTGTCGCAGCAGAAACTGGATCTACAGGAATAGAGATGCGGCAATGAGGACAGAGTCTGCGCACGAGGCGTTGCGCCATGGCAACCGTGAGTGCGGCACCCAAAATATCGGCATTTACTCCCATGTCGATGAGGCGTGGGAATGTTCCGGCGGCATCATTGGTGTGAAGGGTGGAGAAGACGAGGTGGCCGGTAAGTGAGGCGTGCACGGCGGTTGAGGCAACTTCTGCATCGCGGATCTCGCCCACCATGATAACGTCCGGGTCCTGGCGAAGGGTCGAGCGCAATCCTGAGGCAAAGGTGTACTCTTTTGAGACCTGCGTTTGTACGATGCCGGGGAGGTGATACTCGATTGGATCCTCGATGGTAACAATTTTAATGCCAGGGTCTGCGACCTTGCGTAAGAATGCGTAGAGCGTCGTTGTTTTACCGCTTCCCGTCGGGCCCGTATTGAGAATCATGCCGTTGGGTTTTGAAATTTCGCGCTCGAAGATCTCCATCAAGTACTTGTCGAAGCCGAGTACTTCCATTGAAAGTGCGATCGTCTTCGGATCAAGGATACGCATCACGATGGTCTCAGCGTAAGCCCCGGGAAGAACAGATGCGCGAATCTCGATCTCTTTTTCGTTCACCACAATAGAGAATCGGCCGTCTTGTGCCGCGTTTTTAATATTAAGCTTGAGTCCCGAGAGTAGCTTGAGACGAGACGAGATGAGGGCGTAGGTAGGTCCATCGAATTTCAAAACCTCGACGAGGACACCGTCGAGGCGATAGCGCATACGCACGCCGTCTTCTTCGGGTTCAAGGTGCACATCGGATGCGCCAAGCGCCATGGCGCCCGCCATGGTAATTTCGAGCGCGTGGGATATGCGATGCGTATCCTTACTACTTACGTGTTCGTTGATGCGGGCACGCACATCATTGATCGTTTTCAATTCTGCCAGCATGCGCTGGATGGTTTCATTGGAGAGTGTGAGGATCCCCGCTTCCGTTTCGGTTGCATAGGAAAGGTCGTGGTAGCGATCCCATGCATGGTCGAGAGACGCACGCGAGGCGATAAACTTTTGAACAATGTACCCGAGGCCTTCGAGATTCTTAATTGTTTGCAGTGAGTTGTCTCTCTCGGGAGCGCGCATCGCCACCATCAGCTTTTTATTGAGCTTTCGAAATGCTGCCGTCTCTGTTTCTCGTGCCTCGTGTTCGGGAATGAGTCGCAGTGCATCGGAATCAATTGATTTTGAAGTCAAATCAACATACGTAACTCCGTATTTTCCGGCGAGCATTTGCGCCAATTGTTCTTCTTCACGGCGATGGAGTTCATCGAGGCGCTCTTCTTGCTTCTTTTCATTAAATTGCGTGCTCATCGATTCTTATTGTACCCTACTCGTATGCTGATAACTGATAGCACAGCGATGGAGGTGGAGGCGGCGCGCTTTACGCGCGCCTTACAGGTGCGAAACGAGGGCGCAACCGTCGTGGCGCTCTCGGGGGAGCTTGGAGCTGGAAAAACGGCGTTCGTAAAGGGGATAGCAAAAGAGCTTGGGATTGGCGATCATATTACGAGTCCGACCTTCGTAATCATGAAGATTTACGATGTGGATCTGATAGGGGCTAGTTCAACGAACACATTTAAGCGCCTTATCCATATTGATGCATATCGTCTTAAGGGAGAGCACCACCTTGCAATTCTCGGGTGGAGAGAGCTTCTTCGCGATCCACATACCCTTATTTGCATCGAGTGGCCGGAACAATGTCCGGGTGCAATACCGGAGGATGCAATACGCGTCACACTTCGCTATAGTGGAGAGCATGAGCGCGACATTACGTACTCAGAAGCGCGCAGCGAAACGTCTCGTACTACTTGATACGCACGCGATACTCCATCGTGCCTATCATGCAATTCCTGATTTTTCCACTTCTAAGGGGGAGCCGACGGGTGCTTTGTATGGTCTCATCACCATGTTTCTGAAATCGGTGTACGATTTTGGTCCGGACTACATAATCGCAGCGCGGGATCTTCCCGGAAAGACGTTTCGCGAAGAGCTGTTTGAGGCATATAAGGGATTGCGCACCGAAACTGACGATGCGCTTATTGACCAACTCAAAAAGGCGCCCGAACTTTTGGAGGCCTTTGGAATACCTGTCTATTCTGCCGAGGGTTTTGAGGCGGATGATGTGATCGGCACCATTGTAGAAAAACTACGCGGAAGCGACTTTGAAATTATCATTGCAACTGGGGATGCGGATATGTTTCAGTTAGTCGAAGGCGAGACGGTGAAAGTGTACCACTTGCGGCAAGGAATTAACGATCTCGTCCTGTATGACGAAGAGCGAGTACGAGAGCGGTATGGTTTTGGTCCGGAACACGTGATCGATTATAAGGGGATTCGTGGCGATGCGTCGGATAATATTCCAGGTGTTCCCGGGGTGGGTGAGGGGAGTGCAACAAAACTTATAGAAGCATTCGGGTCTCTTGAGGAAATATACGCAATCCTAAAAAAGGAGGGGGTTGAAAAGGTGGCAAAGAAAATAGGTGTGCAAAAACGGTATGTGCAGCTTGTTGCAGATAATGAGGATAGGGCGTTGTTTTCGCGAAGACTTGCGACAATACGTCGAGATGCGCCGATCGATTTTCAAATGCCTACGAAAGAGTGGGCAGTGCTTGATCACATTGCTTCAATCGACGCGGTGTGCGACACGTATGAATTTCGCTCTATTAAAGAGCGGTTGCATTCACGTATCAAAACACTGGATGCAGCTGACACAGCTCTTGAAACGGAAGAGGTTTCAGAAGAAGTGAGTGAGCGAGAGGTTAAAGAAGTCGGGACTATGCTCTGGATAGTGAATAGCGAGATGACGAACCCGAGTTTGCAACACATTCTGGATTACGCGCAGACAAAAAAGATGTCTGAAGCTCGGGCGTATGTAGAGAAAAAGCTCCGGGAGACCGGGCGTCTGCAAAAGGTGTACGAAGAGATTGAAGAGCCACTCATGTCGGTAATCGAAGCCATGAACGCGCGGGGCGTATGCGTCGATAAAAAAGAATTACAGAAACTCGAAAGGGAATATCGCAAAGAGCTCGGCATCATTGCAGGGCGGATATTTCATCATGCCGGGCATGAGTTCAACATTCAGTCGACGCGGCAGCTTGCAGGCGTTCTGTATGACGAGTTAAAAATTACACCGGAGAAACAAAAAAAGACCGCGACGGGACTCCGCACTACGAAAGAGGAAGAGTTGGCTAAGCTTTCAGATCAACACCCTATTATTGAAGATATTTTGCTCTACCGAGAACTCCAAAAACTTCTCTCTACGTATGTTGAGAAAATGATTGTGCTCATACATCCGGATGGTCGGTTGCGTGCTGAGTTCCTTCAGAACAGCACTGTAACAGGACGCATGGGATGCCAGAATCCGAATCTTCAGAATATTCCGATTCGCACGGAATATGGAAGGCGTATTCGCTCTGCATTCAAGGCTCCTCCCGGAAAATGCCTTCTGGCTCTTGATTATTCGCAGATTGAGCTTCGTGTGGCTGCGGGGCTTTCGGGAGATGAAAAACTCATTCGCGTGTTTAAGGAGGGCGGGGATATCCATACTGCAGTTGCTTCAAACGTCTTTTCCGTGGCGCCGGAGAAAGTCGACAAAGAGATGCGGCGACGCGCAAAAATCATTAACTTCGGCATCCTGTATGGAATGGGAGTAAACGCGCTGAGGCAAAATCTTGGCAGTTCGGTGACACGAGAGGAAGCGGGACGCTACTTGGAAGAATATTTTGAGAGCTACCCACAACTCTCGAGGTGGATCGACACGGTCAAACGAGATGCCGCAAAAAACGGATACGTGGAAACGATATTTGGCCGACGACGGTATTTGTCGGGATTTAAGTCGGCGATTCCCATGCTGCGCGCCCAAGCGGAGCGCTTTGCGGTGAATGCGCCGATACAGGGAACACAGGCCGATATCATAAAGCGCGCAATGGTAAAGGCCGACACACTGATTCGCGAAAAGGGATGGAATGACTCCGTGGCGCTCATTCTTCAGGTGCACGATGAGCTGGTGTACGAGGTTGATGAGGCGCTCGTGCAAGAGGTAGCGAAACACATCCGCTACGTCATGGAGAATGTTTTAGAAAAGGAGGCTCTCTTTGGTATTCCAATTGTTGCGGAACCAAAACACGGTCCTAACTGGGGAGAAATGCAGCCATTAATAGTCCCGTGAGTACGTCCGTGGAAATCGGGAGATGACGGTATACTGAGGGTATGCTTTTTGTGTATGTCGGTTCAGATCGCGAGGCTGCACGCGCAAAGATGAGTCGTGACATGGTGCAGAAAAAAAGTGGCGTCGTGACGAGGATTACCGATGCGAACTCACTTGCCGACTTGCGTGCCGTCCTTCAGGGAGGAGGAATGTTTGGGGAGAAGCGTGTACTTGTGTTTGAAGAAGTGTGTACCAATCCGGAATTATGCCCGATCTTTCTTGATGCGTTCGAATACCTTTCAAGTTCTTCCGAGGATGTGTACGTTTACGAAGAAAAACCACGCGCCGAGCTTCGAAAGAACATGGAGAAGCACGCGGCGCGCGTGGAGAAATATGAGGCGATAAAGAAAGAGCGCGATACGAGTATCTTTGTGCTTGCCGAAGCGCTTCGTTGTAAGGATAAGAAAAAATTATGGATCGGATATTTGCGTGAAATCGCAAAGGGAAGTGCACCCGAAGCGGTAAACGGCGTTCTTTTTTGGGCTGCTAAGGATCTCATGGCGAAGGCGGGCGCTGACGCTGAAAAACGCGCACGCGCACAAAAACTCCTTGCGCTCCTTGCTGAATTACCTCACGAAGCGCGCCGTCGCGGTGAAGATTTGGAATATGCACTTGAACGATTTACGCTCTCTGTCTCGTGATACACTTTTTGTATGATGTCGCACGATGTAATTCTGCGCGCTGGATGCATTTCGCTTTGTGTGTTTGCAGTAATGTTCTTCATCGCTCCTCAAAGTGTACGGGCGGCATTTAACATGGCAGACCTAATGTGTAATCCTGTAAAAATGGAGTGTGGTTGTATGCAGGTTATGGGCCCCAAGGGTTGCAAGGGAGGACCCAATATGTACAAGTGCCCTTGCTTTGATGTGACAAGTGGATTCAAAACATCCGGCACGTGCGAGGCGCCGATGAAGTGCAAGGGGACCGACGTGGGCGGTATGCCGCCAATGCTACCTATGATCCCCATGATGATGCCCATGATGATGATGCCGTCAGACCCCTGTATGGCGGGAGGAGGTATGGACCCAACGGTGAATCGGGTTGGTACCACTTCGACCTCGACACCCGCGAACCCGTGTCCTTCGTATGGAGGTTTTGATCAATCGCAGTATGGAAGTTCGATTTTTGATACGTCCTATTTCGATGCGAGTTCTGACGCTGCTACCGACTCTTTGTATAAATCGCTCAATTCAGATGAAGGAGGTGTTAAGACGGTGAATAACGCATCCAGTACAACGGCTCCTACAGCGCCACCTGCACCCGCACCACTTACACCAACCACCTCATCATCACTTTCGGGTATCGTCCGTATAGGAAATGCAGGAGGCACGATCGTTGCGAATTTACGGCAAGGGCTCACCGAAGTCGCCGGGTTCTTTGGAGGAAATGCTATCGGTAATGTCGCGGCGCAGTCGGCTGTTTCGCGCATTTGTGCTGCGCGCCCTTGGTCAGGCAATGGATTTATCGCCAATCTTATGCCCGATGGTTTCTTTGATTCACTTTGTACGCGAGGTGGCTACCAGCTCGGGGTCGTGACACCACAAAACACCGCTGCACCTATTCGAGTATTGCCTCCGCGCACTACGGGGACAACGACAAGACCACGTGGAACGAACACCATCCCACCGGAAGCAGACATCTGGGCTGAGCCAGAATCGGTTCGTTTGGGGACACGTACCTACATTTTCTGGAATTCACGTGGGGTGGTTGATTGCAAGGCAACGGGGCCTAATTTCTTCCAGAATGCTCTCTCTGGGGGTGCCTCAACGGTTCCGATTTCCGGGGCAACGACGTTCAAAGTCGAATGTACGGCTCCGGATGGTACAAAAGTGAGTGATTCCGTGACGGTTAACTTGGCTCTGTAAAAGAGAAGGATGTTCGGTGAACTCCATTACTTCCCAAGGGTTTGTAGGATGCGATAGCGCGCCGCAGTATCTCACGCTTTTCAAGTGACTCCTTCCAAATACTATTTGAGCGCTTTCCATTGATGCGAACGCTATGGGAAAATCCTATTTCTTTTTGGAATTTTTCCAAATTTTGCTTACCAATGATTTGTACTTCGTTCGGGAACTTATATTTCGATTCGATATTAAAATCAGCAAGGAGTAACGAGACGATCCGGAGGATGGTGACATCCTTCTGATAGCCACGAATTGACCGTTTGTTCTTGTGTGGCCGGAAATCCATACAACCTTCGTCGTCGAAGAAGGATCTTAAAAAAACGCGCTTCATCTCCCTCGGAAGCATTGGGATGTCCTTTAGGAGTCGTGCCGACGCCTCTTTAACATGTGCCCGAAAGGCGACATTAAAATAACTTATCCGCTCAACTCCAGTGACTGGATTTAGGTACCGTTTGGGCTCGAATGCATATATTTTCTTAACGGCGCTCTTTACTGCTTTTATAAGGGCGGTACTTCGATTGTTGTAGGAAAATCCGCCGGCGCAGAAATCACCATCAAACAGGATATGTGAAGTTATAAAAACCGCATGGGCATCCCATTCGTGGAGTTTCTTGAACGGGCGCTCGCTCTTACCTCTTCGCGCTATCGCAAATTTGCGTATGTGAACGCCGTGTTTCGCACGAATTTCATTCAATTTTCTCTCGCTCAAAGGAATTGAGTGCACGTGGACATAAACGGAAGTCTTAGGACGGCCTGTGATTTTAACAATTTCACCAAGAGAGTAATCTTGCTTGCGCAGAGCTATACATTGCTCTTTGAAAGTCATGTCCCCCCGGATGGAATCGAACCATCGTCAACGAATTAAAAGTTCGCTGCTCTACCATTGAGCTACAAGGGGATTACCTTAAATTTAAGCAGACGCGGGTTCATACGTCCACTATGCCAAAGAACCTTATGTGTATTACTACAAGGGAAGGTCAAACGCAAATGGTCCGGCTCCCATGAGAACAATTGAGATAGCCATAACGAGTCCAAGCGCAAGAGTGCTTCTCGGGAAGGGGCTTGAGTGAGGATAGACGAGTGCGTAGATTATGCAGAGGCACGCGACAAGAGCAGCAATTTGAGTCGAGATGCCAACGAGGAGCATGAGTGCAATCCCGGTATCGGCGAGGGCAAATATACGCAGGAGTGTCTCGTGTTTCTGAAAACGATGCCATGCCGTATAACCGAACACTGCCGCGAGTGCGATGCGTATTAAAAAAGTCGCAAATGGTGAGAGGAAAAGAAGTTGGGGAAACATGCTGAGCATACGGTAAGTGTATAGGGTAGTAGGACTTGGGACAAGCAGCACAGGGTGATACCCTCCTTTCATGCCGCATCCTATAGCAGTGTTACTCCATAATGTGCGCAGTGCACATAATGTTGGGGCAATATTTAGAACTGCGGACGCCGCAGGAGTCGCCAAAATATTTATCACAGGCTACACACCAGCGCCCCTCGATCGTTTTAATCGTCTACAAAAAGAGATATCAAAAACAGCGCTCGGTGCGGAATCGTATGTACCGTGGAAACAATACACAGCGGCAACGCATCCCTTGGAGGGTCTTAAAGAAAAAGGATTTACGATTGTAGGTGTCGAGCAAGACCCGCGGGCCATCGCCTATGACTCATACCGCGTTACGGGACCAACAGTCTTTGTCTTTGGTAATGAGGTGCAAGGACTCTCGCCAGCCCTTCGTGCAAAGTGTGACACCCTTGTATATATTCCAATGTTCGGAAAGAAGGAATCGCTCAACGTTGCAACGACGGCGGGCATCATTCTTTTTGAGGCGCGCCGCTCTCGAATAAATTAATATACGAGAACGCTTACCGTGCGACCCTCGGTATCAAGAAGTCGTATGGCGTCGTGGGAATTCCGCCACAGCCCGGTGGGTGAACCTATAAAAAGCCGCCACATATTTTTAGGGAATGTACTACGGAAGCGATTACTCTCAACACAACCGTTATACGAAAGAAATTCAGATAGATACGCCTTACATGCGCCGGAGACATTATCGAGCACTTGAGGGAAACGACACGAGGGGAGGGATGCCAGTGCATCGAAACAATCCTCACCATAACGAACTAAATTTTCTTCCGTTAGCGGTAGTACGCGTGTGGGGGACGGGCATTCCTCAGAAAGTGGCGGGCTAAATGGTTGGAATTGACCTAGGTATCCGGAACACATATTCTCGCGAAACGAAACGCCCGTTGGGGATTTGTCTGAAGAGACAAGTGCGAGGCCTCCAGGGTGGAGCGTTACCGCTTCGAGAGGATTTACCGTATTCGCGAGAAAGAGGGATGCTCCAGGCGGGATGGCGACTCGTGTGCCTGAGAGCGCGCTCTCGAGAATCCAACCGGTAATATCTACCGGTGCAGTATTCGCGTAGCTGGCCACAATTTGCACATATTCGTCTTGCGGAGAATCCGCTCGTACCCCGATAAGGTCGCGCATTAAGGTGATGTGCCCACTATAAGGAGAGGGCTCACCAAATGTACGTACTTCTCGTGCTTGCGCGCTCAAGCTATCATATTCCTCTTCGAGTCGTGCGAGTTGTTCCTGAGGGGAATACTGTATTGTTTCATCTTCCACCTGAAAGACATCGGTGATATCGAGTGTGGGAAAAATTTGTGCCGGCTGCCAGGGGAGCTTGAAGCCTGCTCCGCTCGAGGGAAGCGTTTGCGTTATACTCTCGGCAGCCGAAATATATACTTTTCGCGGGCCGCCGCTGAGTACCCAAATCGCAAGCAGTGCGATGAGAACAAACGCGAGGAGCGCAACGATGATCGTGCGAATCATGCACTTAGTATACGGGAAAAATTACGAAGTCCCGAGAAGTTTTTTGATTTCTTCGCGCACAACCGCGGTATCGCTCCAGGGAATACTTTTCCCTCCTGCAAGTTGGATCGTGGGATCGGTGCCTTTTCCTGTGATAAGCACCACATCGCTAGCATGTGCCATCTCAAGGGCGTGTCTGATCGCGAGGCGCCTGTCCATGATTATTTCCGGGGTTTTTGTGGTGATCCCGCGTGCAATGCCTTCGACGATAGCGCGAGGGTCTTCATTGTACGGATCTTCGTTCGTGAGGATGATGCTATCGCACAACTCGTCAGCAACACTACCCATAACGGGGCGTTTCCACATATCGCGCCCTCCTCCTGTGGAGCCTAAGATGCAAATTTTATGTCGTCTCGAATAGGTGCTGTACAGGGCGCGGAGCGAATCCGGCGTGTGTGCATAATCCACAATGACACCGAAACTCTGTCCTTCGCAAATTTCCTCTGCGCGACCGGGAATGTTTTTGAGTGATGCAATGCCACGGGCGATGGTGTTCGTGTCATACCCCATGGCATGCATTAGTGTGGCGGCGCCGAGCGCATTTATCAGCGAGAATTCACCCGGTAAATTAACCGTTATTTCCGTGCCCTCAAAGGTGAAAGCGCCACCCTTTTCTCCTGAGGCATACGGCGCTGCTGCGCTGAGTGAGAATGGATACAGGCGTTCGACGGGAAGCGAGAGGTAGCGTCCACTTTCGCGATCATCGGCATTCGCGACCATGTAGCGCACTTTCTTTTTAGAGCGGGCGAGTTGAAGGCCGAGCTGAAATTTAGCATCTGCGTAAGCTTCAAATGAACCATGCGATTCGATATGTTCCGGGGCAAGGTTAATAAACATCAAAGCGTCGAGATCGAGAAAGCGATGACGATGTTGGCGTGCTCCCTCTGAGGTCATTTCGATAAAGGCGATAGTGCAACCTTCGGAAACGGCGCGGGAGAGAAATCGTTGCAAAAAGAATCTGCCGGGGATCGTCATGCGTTTCGTATTTGGCTTTGAGTCAGCGCCGACCTTGAAGCGGATTGTGCTCGTGAGCGCTGTTTTCTCTCCAGCGGCTTCTGCGATTGCATTTAAGAATTCAATTGTCGACGATTTACCTTTGGTCCCGGTAACAGCGATGAGGGTGATGTTGCGAGAGGGGAAGCCGCATACGAACGCTCCGAGCCATGCCAAAAGGAAATGATATGCCGATAGAAGAGGGGGAGGAAGCGTCGATGCGATAGTGTCTTTGAAGCCCATACATTATTTACCGCCCATTAGTTTAAGTGCTTCGCGGAGACGATTGTTGCTTCCTGTGATTTCGAGTGGCACTTTGCGCAGCGCATCACGCGCCTCCGCGGGAGAATATCCGAGGGCGCGCATAGCCTCCAATGCTTCCTCGTCTCCTTTCAGAACACCAGAGTTGCCCTCTTGTCCGAGACCGACTTTGTCGCGCAATTCAAGGATGATCTTTTCGGCGGTCTTTTTCCCAATACCCGAGACGTTTGTGAGATAACCCGCATTACTCTGCGTGATAGCGCTGCGCAACGTTTCGACGCTCGCGATATCAAGAATTGCAAGTGCTGATTTGGGGCCGATGCCGGAAACAGTAAGAAGGAGGTCAAAGAAGCGCAGTTCTTCTTCTTCGACGAAGCCGTACAAATCGAGCGCAGTCTCACGGACTGCAAGATGCGTCCAGAAGGACGCCTCTGTGCCGAGCGCGAGCGAGGCAAGGGACTGCTTGGTCGCAAAAAGCTTGTAGCCGACACCGTGTGCGGAGAGTATTGCAAACCCGGGCCTTAAAGCGCGTACCGTGCCCTCAATATGGCCAATCATAGGGGTATCATACGGCATACGAGGGATTTCAAAAGCGAAAAGACGGCGATGTTGCGTATTCTCCCCAAATACGGTATGGTGCTCCCCATGGCAAATACGTCATCAGCAAAGAAGGCACAGCGCGTCGCAACGAGACGCCGCGTTTTCAATTTGCGCCGCTTTAAGGCTATGCGTGACTCAGTAAAGGAGGTGCATAAGACAGGCGATGCAACAAAGCTTCCTGATACGTATCAGGCAATCGATAAGGCCCTCAAGCGTGGCATCATCAAGAAAAATACCGCCGCGCGCATGAAATCTC
>CAYMRY010000003.1:32611-40383 GCA_964393065.1 uncultured Candidatus Saccharibacteria bacterium | reverse complement strand
ATCGAAACAACGAGACGCAAGTTCGAGCGTGCGAGAATCGAGCGTGCTTCTTCATCGCCTGCAATAATGCGCTTCGCCAAATCACGCTCCATCGCAGCATTCAAAAGCGGATACTGACCGATTTCACGCAAATACATCTGCACGGAATCAAACGATGAATCTGCGCGGCGATTCTGGAGCTTTTTCTTCTCAAGCACATCTTGTGCGGAGGTATCCTCGAGCATGCCGCCGCCTTCCAAGACATCAATACCAGCGGTGCCAAAGCGCTCGTACATTTCTTCGAGGAGGAGTACATCGTCTTCAATTTGCGGGAATTCGCGCAAGATCTCGTCATACGTAATGTAGCCGCGCTCACGTCCGAGCGTAATGAGAGCATTGACGCGTGTCTCCTCCTTGCTTTTCGCCGATCCCTTTGCGGGCGTGCGCGTATCTTTAACAGCCTTTGCAATCGGCTTTTTTGATTTCACCGGACGCGCCTGTTTTTTTGCGACTTTGCGCGTTTTCGTGATTGTTTTTTTCATTTTTTTGATTTTCTTTTTTGCCATGTGAAAACAAAGTGAAGTTGTATACAAACAAGCACCCGCAATGCCTCATCAGCATCGCGATGATTAGTCAAGCGAATATACCATTATTCGGTCATTTTTGCAATCCGCTGGGTAAGGCTGTGGGCATCCTTAGCCAACTTCTGCGCCTCCTCATCCTTCCCTGCCGCCTCAGCATCGCGCAGCGCCTCGGTGATTTCATTCAGATCGTGCTGCAGCTTCTCACGACGAAGCACCTGCACCAAAGTTTCAGTCGATCGCTTGAGGGCACCATTTTTGACGTGCAACTGTTCGGCAAAGAATCGGAGTGTCTCTTTGTCCTCAAGAGGAAGTCGGCGCAAGCTATCCATCACTTCGTTCCCGACAGCCTCCTCGAGATCGCGCGCAAACTGATCGGTATCGATGTCCGGCTTTTTCAACGACTCCTGCCACAGGAGAAGTCCGTACGCTTGTTTAATTCTGTTCGGCGCATCCGCAGGGCGAAGCTTCTCGCTCGCAACAACCGGCGCCTCGACCGGCTTGGGGATTTTTGCATGTGCATCGCGGACCGCTGCTTCTGAAACTCCGAGTCGCTTTGCAATCTCACGCTCGTACTGCTCTTTTGCAATTGGGCTCTGCACGTCGCTGAGGAATGGAAGCACGATGGTCTCAACCGATCGGCGCAGCTGAAGCGCATCTTTTGAGTGGCTTTCAAGCACATCGAGAAGAAACGTGATGATGTCTTTTGCATTTCGAATCGCGAGTCTCCACGCATCGGCCCCTTCTTTTAATATCAAATCCGCTGGGTCGAGATTGTCCGGAAGCTGTGCGACTTTAACCTGGAGGCCCTGCGAGAGCGCCGCGCGCGCGGCGCGCGATGCCGCCTTGAATCCGGCTTGATCCGCATCAAGCGCAATCACCAGATTCTCGCTCATACGCTTCACGAGCGCGGCATGCTCTGCGGTAAAGGCAGTCCCAGAAACCGCGACCGCATTTGCAAATCCTGCCTGATGCGACATCAAGAGATCCATCTGTCCTTCTACAAGAACCGCAAAATTATGTTTGCGAATTAGCTGTTTCGCGCGATCGTAGCCATAGAGCACCTTTGATTTGTGAAAGAGGAGCGTCTCGGGAGAATTGAGATATTTTGGCGCGTCCGGATGTGCTTTCTCGCCGAATGTTCGCCCCGAAAACGCGACAATGCGCCCGGCAGTATCCGCAAGGGGAAACATAATGCGATTGCGAAATTTATCCGTGACGCCTCCCTTCTCGCCGCGCTTCACAAGGCCCGCATCGACGAGCTCTTTTTCCGTAAATTTCTTCTGCTTCAAATAGTCACCAAGATCGCTCCACGCATCCCCTGCGTATCCAAGACGAAATGCTCGCACTGTTTCTTCCTCGAGCCCGCGACCGTAGAGATACTGCCGCGCTTTTTCATCGAGCTTACTTTGGTAGAACTGCGTCGCGGCGTCCATCGCTTCAAAAAGACGATCCTTCTCGTCATGTTCCGCACTTCCACTACGCCCGTCTTTCGAATACACCACCTCCACACCCGCTTTGTCCGCAAGCATTTTGAGCGCACCCTTAAAATCGACTCCCTCGATAGCTTCCACAAACGAAAACATATCGCCGCCAACCCCGCAACCAAAACAATGATAGGTTCCGCGATCGGGAGACACGATAAACGAAGGCGTGCGCTCTGCGTGAAAGGGACAGCGCGAGCGTAAATTTTGCCCCGCCCGCTCGAGCTTCGTGTACTGCGAGACAACATCAACGATGGAGAGTCTGTCCTTTATCTGCTGCACGGTGTCGGCCATGCCTCCATTATGCACGTTCCTATAAAATACGCCGCCCCGATTCGCTCTCAAGCGAATCGGGGCGTTCTTCGTCTAAGTGTTGGACTTACCGGATACGCTGTTTTCCCGCATGCAGCATCGCTCTATCGCGTTTGCGCGTGAGATACAATGCAACGTCACATTTGGAAACGATCATGACCATCTTGGTCCCGGTTGGGTTGAAGTCCCCCAGGGCTTCCAGCTCGTCCTCGGTCAGATTCACTCGAATTGAAGTCAGCGAAACATCGCCTTTTGTGACAATGGTTCGGATGGGCCTTCCAAAGCGATCAGGTGGCACATTGACCCCAACCGCAAAAAGCGCCGCTCGCTGCGCCGCTTCCAAAAGCGTCTCCCCCTCTGCAACACGCGTGCACGGAATTTCCCAGAACGTATCTGTTGGTTTTTTTCACGAGCACAATCTTGTTGTCTTCGTACCAAAGCACTACGAGCGCAACTTGCTTGAAATTGTTTTGTGTGCGAGTCACGAATCGCTCCTCTCAGTTTTTCCTCCCGGCATAGTTGCATACTTTTCGAAATTCGAAAAGAAAAGCCGCTCGCTTCTTCTCAGGGCGAGCGTCAATTCTTTATCCCCTACTACCTTAGGTGAGGACCCACACTTTGGCTCAAATAGCGCTACTTGAGCCAAACATTGGCTCACACCTACGATATTTCCACTTTAGAAGCGAGACAGGAGAGGTGCAAAATGCCTCGCGAGGGTCTGCGCGGCGCCGACGGGTGCGAGCCCGAGCGCTGGCGCAGCAGCGCCAGATAGCGACCCGAGTGAGACATTTTGCATCCTCTCCCGCGAGCGCACCCCTTATGCGTCCGCCTTCACCTCCACCACAGCGGGTGCTGCAGCGGCCTCTTTTGCCGAAAGCTCATCTTCAAGATCCTTAATCATCGCATGCTTCTTCGATCCCTTAAATCCAGTACCTGCAGGAATAAGGCGACCAATAATGACGTTTTCCTTAAGGCCAACCAAGCGATCGACTGAACCAGAGACTGCTGCTTCAGCGAGCTTACGCGGCGTATTCTGGAATGAGATTGCAGAGAGGAACGATGCGCGGGTGAGCGAGACTTCGGTGATACCAAGGAGGAGCTGCTTGCCGACCGCCTTTTCCTTCCCTTCTTCTTTCATGAGCTTGTTGAGACGCTCGAGTTCGAAGTCTGCGATGATTTCTCCCGCTGATACACCGGTACCACCTGGAGTCGTGACCGACATGCGGCTGAACATCTGCTTGACGATGATTTCCAAGTGCTTGCGGCCCGTGGATACACCCTGAAGTTCGTAGATGCGCATAATTTCAGAGATGACATATTCCTGTGCTTTTTCTTTGCCACACAGGAGGAAGAGCTCATCAAGGTCGGCCGAGCCGTCGGTCATGAAGTCACCCTTCCTGACATGCTGACCAGCTTTCACGGTGATCGTACGAGCGGGTGGAATGCGGTATTCAACATCACGCTTCGCACCCTTACCTTCCGGAATGATGGTGATGACTGTTTCGTTACCATCGCGGATGAGTTCCGAGATAACGCCGTCAACTCGTGCGAGTGCCGCAGGAGACTTTGGCATACGCGTCTCAAAGACTTCTTCAACACGGGGGAGTCCCATCGTGATGTCGCCGCCTGACTGCGCAACACCTCCGGTGTGGAAGGTACGCATGGTGAGCTGAGTTCCTGGTTCACCGATAGCTTGCGCTGCGATAACACCAACTGCTTCACCAAGGTCGATCATGTTGCCATTCGCCAGGTCAACGCCGTAGCACATCTGACAGACACCACGCGGCACGTTGCAAGTCATTGGCGAGCGTACGAAAGCTTCTTTTGCATCCGAACCTTCGATGATCTTCGCGTCGTCGCGATTGAGCATCTGATTGCGCTTGTAGTTGAGTCCTGTTGCTTCGAGATCACTCGCGAGTACGCGGCCGTGGAGGCGATCGCCAAACGAGCCACCGATATTTTCTTTGCCTGGGCGAGGAATCATGACGCCTTCTTTTGTGCCACAGTCGTGTTCCAAAACAACAACGTCGTGTGCAACATCGAAGAGTCGGCGTGTGAGGTATCCGGCTCGTGCGGTATTCAGCGCGGTGTCAGCAAGACCCTTACGTGCACCGTGCGTCGAGGTGAAGTATTCGATTGGAGTGAGACCTTCCTTATACGAAGAGACAATCGGGAATTCGATGATCTCACCGCGCGGGTTGGTGATGAGGCCCTTCATACCGGCCATCTGATGCAACTGGACAACGGAACCACGAGCTCCAGAGGTGATCATGTTGTGCACCGGTCCCTTAGGGTCCAAGACTTCAGTAACATGCTTGCGGAGTTCTCCCGATGCGCGTCCCCAGATTTCGATCGTTGCGCGTGAGCGTTCTTCGTTCGTGAGGAGTCCGTTTTCGTAGTTCTCACGTTCTTTCATGACCGCCGCCTTTGCTTCAGCAACAATCTTTCCCTTAATTTCAGGAACGCGAACGTCAGAGATTGACCATGTGATACCCGCATGCGTTGCATACTTGAAGCCGAACGCCTTAATCTTGTCGAGAATCGCTGGAATACCGTCGAGCTGGTAGTGCGTCACGAGCGTGTGCACGAGCGCTCCCATCTTTTTGTTGGTGATTTCGTCATTGAAGTACGGGAAGTCATTCGGAAGTACTGAGTTGAAGAGAAGGCGGCCAACTGAGGTTTCGAACGGCTTACCTTCAAACGCTGCATACTTTGCGCTATCTCCCGGGAGCACGCGGATCTTTGCGCGGATATCGATTGCACCGAAGTCGTACGCGGTAATCGCGGCGTTCGTTGAAGGATAGGCATTTCCCTCGCCCTTCACGCCATCCATCATGCGCGTCATCCAATAGCAGCCGAGGACGATGTCGAGAAGTTTCGATGCGACAACAACGTCACCGGAGCCTGGCTTGAGTACGTTTTTATTTGCCGACATGATTTTCGCAGCTTCCATTTGTGATTCTTCAGAGAGCGGCACGTGAATTGCCATCGCGTCGCCGTCGAAGTCTGCGTTGTATGCAGGACAAACCAGTGGGTGCACCTGGATTGCATTTCCTTCGATAAGAACCGGGCGGAATGCCTGGATCGATTGGCGGTGGAGTGTCGGTGCGCGGTTGAGAAGTACGTACTTACCCTGAATCGCCTCTTCGAGAATCGGCCAGACTTCTGGTGATTCGTCCTCGATCATGCGGCCAGCGCCACGAATGTTGTATGCGTGCTCACGAGCAAGAAGACCGTGGATCACGAATGGTCGGAAAAGCTCCAAAACCATGTGCTTCGGAAGTCCACATTCATCGAGTGCGAGATTCGGACCAACGACGATAACCGAGCGGCCCGAGTAGTCGACGCGCTTACCAAGAAGATTCTGGCGAAGATAACCGTGCTTACCTTTCAAGTAATCAGCGAGTGATTTGAGCGCGCGGCGACGGCCTCCAAGAATGCCGAGTACACCTGCCCCACGGCGCATTGAGTTATCAAGAAGGGCATCCACT
This sequence comes from uncultured Candidatus Saccharibacteria bacterium, assembly GCA_964393065.1. Taxonomy (GTDB): domain Bacteria; phylum Patescibacteriota; class Minisyncoccia; order Phycocordibacterales; family UBA2100; genus UBA10103. The sequence continues at coordinate 34,536 of CAYMRY010000003.1, read as the reverse complement.
GCTTCCTGGAGAATTCGCTTCTCGTTGCGCAAAATCACATCCGGCGCATGAATTGCCATGAGGCGCTTCAAACGGTTGTTGCGATTGATGACGCGGCGGTAGAGATCGTTCAAATCAGATGATGCGTGGCGACCTCCTTCGAGGGCAACCATCGGGCGAAGTGCTGGTGGAACTACCGGGAGGCGCGTGAGGAACATCCATTCAGGACGCACGTTGGCGCGCTTCATATTCTCGACGAGCGCGAGTCGCTTGCGCGCCTTGTCGCGCTCAGCAGCTGGAACACTGTCGTAATTCTTCTGAAGCTCAACGATGAAAGTATCGAGATTCACACTCTTCAAGATCGAGTAGAGCGCCTCAGGACCGATCGATGCGCGGAACATTGCACCGTATTTCACCGCAAAGGTGTGATACGCCGCTTCGTCGAGGACAGAGCCTTGCTGAATAGATTCAATATCGCGCTTTGCTTTCTGCGCAAGATCCTTCAGGCGTGTCTTTTCATCGGCAGAAGCCGCAGACTTCGATTTAACCGTGTATTCCTGATCAAGATCCTTAAGAAGGCGGCTGCGTTCGGTCTCATCGACAGACGTGACGATGTAGCCCGCGAAGTACACTACTTTTTCAACTTCTGCCGCGGAGAGTCCGAGAAGAAGTGCGATCCTAGACGGGATGCCTCTCAAAAACCATATATGAGCAACGGGGGTGGCCAAATCAATATGACCCATTCTTTCCCGTCGGACAATTGCGCGCGTGATTTCCACGCCACATTTTTCACACACGATGCCGCGGAAGCGGATACCGCGATACTTGCCGCAGTAACACTCGTAGTCCTTCTCAGGACCAAACACGCGCTCATCGAAGAGTCCGTTCTTTTCCGGGCGCTGGGTGCGGTAGTTGATAGTCTCGGGCTTCGTGATTTCGCCGTGCGACCAGTCGAGGATGCGTTCAGGGGACGCGAGGCGCATCGCGATCGCGGAGAAATCCTGGGGAAGCGTGTCTTTATTGCGCTTCATTGGTGGTTGTGAAGTAGACATAGATGTTTACGCATTATCCTCTTCGCTTTTAAATTCCAGATCGATACCGAGGCCGCGCAAGTGGCGAACCAAGACATTGAAGGTAGCGGGTGTATTTGATTCCTTGATGCGCTCGCCGGAAACAATTGCGTCGAATGCAGCGGAGCGACCCAAGATGTCGTCAGATTTGTAGGTAAGAATTTCGCGGAGTGAGTGGGCGGCACCATAGCCGAGGAACGCCCAGACTTCCATTTCTCCCACGCGCTGACCACCGTTTTGCGCTTTACCGCCAAGTGGCTGCTGCGTTGTGAGCGAGTACGGACCGATCGAGCGCATGTGAATTTTGTCTTCAACCATGTGATGCAGCTTGAGCATGTACATCACACCAACGGATACTGGTTGTGCAAATGCTTCTCCTGTTCGTCCATCGAAAAGAATTCGCTTACCATCTTCGCGGACTCCCGCCTTCGTGAGCTCTTCGCGAATTTCTTCTTCCGTTGCCGATGCAAACGAAGGAACGACAGCTTGGTAGCCAAGTTCAACCGCAGCAAGACCGAGGTGGAGTTCAAGAATCTGACCCAAGTTCATACGCGACGGAACGCCGAGCGGGGTGAGAATGATATCGACGGGATTTCCCTGCTCATCGAATGGCATGTCTTCTTCGGGAAGCACGCGTGAGATGACACCTTTGTTACCGTGGCGACCAGCGAGCTTATCGCCGACAGAAACTGTGCGCAGCTGTGCGACTTCAACATGCACGCGCTTGATCACACCGGATTCGAGCACATCGCCGTTCTCGCGCGAGAATACCTTGACCGAGAGAACGCGACCACGCTTTCCGCCTTCCATGCGCATCGACGTGTCTTTCACATCCTTCGCCTTTTCACCGAAAATTGCGTGGAGGAGGCGCTCTTC
>CAYMRY010000003.1:2134-32511 GCA_964393065.1 uncultured Candidatus Saccharibacteria bacterium | reverse complement strand
AAATCAACTTCTTCTCGTGCGCAAATCGTCGGCTCGCCATGACGACGAACTTCAACCGTATCGGGCGTAATGCGGCCATTGTCATCGCGAACCGTTGCGGCATGCGCAATAGCGCACTTTTCTTCTTCAAGCGCGTTCATGTAGACAATCTCTTTGGTGACCTTACCTTTTTCAACGCGAGCGTACGGAGTTTCGATGACGCCGAACTGGTTCGGACGAGCATAGAGCGCCATGTGGAGAACGAGACCGATGTTCTTACCTTCTGGTGTGTGAATCGGACAGACGCGGCCGTAGTGCGAGGAGTGCACGTCGCGCACTTCGAGTCCTGCGCGCTCAGATACGAGGCCACCGCGGCCGAGTGTTGAGAGCGTGCGGAGGTGCTCAATCTCATCGAGTGAGTTGTACTGCTGCATCAACTGTGAGAGCTGATCGGTCGTAAAGAATTCACGAATCGATGCTTGGAATGGGCGCGGGTTCACGAATTGAACCGGAAGCGATGTATCAACATCAACCATCGCCATGCGATCCTGAATGTTGCGCTTCATGCGGGAGAGGCCAATGCGCATGCGCTGCTCGAGAAGCTCCCCAACGAAACGTACGCGGCGGAAGCCCAAGTGATCGATATCGTCCCCTTGTGCGTCCTTCGTCGCATTCAAATTCGCGATGTGCGTCACGATGCGCACAATGTCGTCGAGCGAGAGGATTGAGTTTGAGAGTTCTTTTTCAGTCGTCGGAAGGCCCCAGCGACGGTTGAAGTGGAAGCGGCCAACCTTCGAGAGATCGTATCGTTCGGTCGAAAGAATCGCGTTCACATGATCTTCGGCAGCATTTCCCGTTGCGATATCGCCATCGCGCAAACGGCGATAGATCTCGATATACGATTCGTTCAAAGTCTTTGCGTTGTCAGCAGCGAGCGTTGCCGTGATGGCCTCACGTGCAGGCCCGTCTTTGAACTCCGCGAGAATATCCTTATCAGACACTGCGCCGAGCACACGAAGGAGCGACGTTACGGCAAAACGACGCTTACGATCGATCTTTACATAGATTGCGCCGTCCGGATCTGATTCAACCTCGATCCACACACCGCGCGACGGAATAACTTTCGCAGCAAAATAATTCTTTCCTTTGTGCGGAACTGCTTCAAAAAAGACGCCATATGACCGAGCGAGCTGCGGCACGACGATGCGCTCAACACCATTGATGATGAACGTACCGTGTTTTGTCATCCACGGAAAGTCCGCGATGAAGATCTCTTGCTCCTTTTCGCCGCCGGTCGTGCGGTTCTTGAGTTTCGCAACTACGGAAAGCGGTGCCTCGTAGGTCTTCATGTTCTGCTTGGCATACTGCTCGTCCCAGCGAACAGCGCCGAAGGTAAAATCCTTCAATTCGAGTGTAAACTTCTTTCCCGCATGATCTGAAATTGGCGAAAATTCCTTGAAGACCTTTGCGGCGCCTTCACGTACGAGCTCCTCAAATGAGGCGAGCTGAGAATCAACAAGATTCGGCAACTCTACAAGCGGTTCGCGAAAGCGACCGAAGAACTTCTGTGGGAGCGAGCGATTGCTTTTTGCCATGATAAACAAAAATTAGTGAACCTAAATAAATAAGCAACGAAAGACGGGCGTCAGAGGCGCTCTTCTTTTTTCTTTGCGGGGAAACATCCCCAAGCACACTTTTAAAGTCTTACATCTCGTACTCCCTTAAAATCGAGAATGACACAATCGGGTATGAAAAGTACATGGGGAGTATAACCGGCCACTTGTCAAGAGTCAAGCTATTTTCGGCCTGTCAAAGCCTATCTGTGGATAACTCTCTCAGTGAAGTGCAAAAAATGCGGAAGACCGAGGGTCTTCCGCATGGCACAAAAGAGTGCCTAGGGCCGATCATGCCGACTTCGTAACGCCGGCATCTCGCTTGTGGTGATCAACACGTACCCCCACCGGGGATATGTCGCACTTGCCTTGCGGCTTGCGGGACCTACTACAGACCTTCCCCTGGCCTGTGTACATCATTTCGGAGCCGCACCGGCACACGCCAGCACGACGCGTCATGGCTTCACGCCGCTTCTTATCGGCTTCTTCATCAACAAAAAACATCAGACGTATCCTTTTTCTGTCTGATTTCCCCTCGCACCCACCTCACGTGCGTGCGATATCGCCATAGTACTCCGCGATTGACATCATGCAAGTTTTTGCGTGGAATGCTTCCACGCCTCAATCTGAGCATGATTCCCTGACTTCAAAACCTCCGGCACTTTGTATTTCTTTTTTTTCCACACCAAAATATCCGGTCGTGTGTACACTTCCGGTGATGAGACGCGACTGCGCTCAAGCGATTCAATCTTGCCGAGTACGCCGGGAATAAAACGCGCGACTGCATCAACAACTGTTGCAGCCGGCAATTCCCCTCCCGTGAGGACATACGGACCAACCGAGATCGGCTTTGCTTTCAAAATCTGCGGCACGCGCGCATCGACGCCTTCATAACGTCCGCAAATAAGCATGATGTGTTTCGCGCCTTTTTTGGGCTGCTTCGCAAGTGATTTCGCCATCTCCTCTGAAAAAAGTTCCCCATCGGTTGCAAAGAAAAGAATTTCCGGCTTTTGACTTTTTACTTTAATTTTTGCCTTTTGCCCTTTGACTTTTGCCTTATTGAGAGCCGCCTCAGCGGCTCTCAAGACCGCCATCGGCTCCAAGACCATCCCCGGTCCTCCACCATACGGCCGCTGATCCACCCGCTTATGCTTCCCTACCGCGTACTTTTTTGGATCGTAATACGACACTTTTATGAGTTTCTTCTCGATCGCGCGTCCCAAAATCGACGAGCGCACGTATGGCTCGATCGATTCAGGAAATAGAGTGATGATATGAAAATGCGTCACGCTTGACTTATACCACAAATATTATGTAGTCGCAATTCCGCATCAAGTTCACAACCTGGTTCCTTGATACGTGTTTGGTACTTGGGACCAGATACTTAGTACTTTTATTTTTGCTCCCCCTTCAAATCCGCAATGACATCATCTACAGTCCCATCACGTTCATACGGCGCACTTGGCGCCCCTGCGGGTGCCGGACGCTCTGATCCTTCTGGCTCTTCGATTTTGAGATTGACGCGCGCGTCATTTTTCATACCCACGACACGCAAAATAGTACGGATCGCCTTTGCAGTCGCCCCCGAGCGGCCGATGATTTTACCCATATCATCCTTGTGCACTGAAAGTGTGAGAAGGACCCCCATCTCATCGACGGTGCGGCGAATCTTTACATCATTCGGGTTATCGACGAGTGAGGTAATTACGTATTCCAAAAATTTCTGATCTTGATCCATATATGTCGTGTTAGAGGGTAATGGAGGGAAACGTGCAATGCCGTATTATAAAGTATAACCTGAATTCTGAATGTGACATGCCCACTAAGTAAGTATCAGGTATCACGTACCAAGTATCAAGCGCGGCCTGTTGATTGCAACTTCATCTTCGAGCCCCCGCGTTTGGTATTTGCTACTTGTCACTCGGTACTTCTGCAGCTACCTCTTCAGGTGCTGCCTCTGCTGCAGGAGCAGCAACTGCCGGGGTAGCTGCTGGTGCTGCTGCCTCCTCTTTCTTTGGAACTGTTTTCTTTGGAAGCACGTTCATCTTCTTTCCTTTCGTAATACCTGCCGAGATGAGCATGTTGTGCATAGTGCCGGAAGCCTGAGCACCCTTGGAGAGCCAGTAGGTGATGCGCTCTGAATCGAGAACGCGTACCTTGGACTTAGGATTATAGGAGCCGAGCTTCTCAACAGCGCGACCGGATTTTGGTCCGTTCGTGTGCTCAGTAACAACGACACGATATGACGGGTCATTGGTACGGCCGGTTCTTTGTAGGCGAATCTTTAACATGTGTCGGCACTTTACCAGTGCCGAGGGCAAAAGTCAAAAGGCAAAAGGCAAAAGTCGAACGCCCGGTAAAGGAACAGCAACTAATCATTGAACTAGATTAAAGGCCTTTTTAGACCTTGTACTTACATTTTTGCCCTTTAACCTATGCATTTTGCCTTTTCTTTCGTCTATTTCGCTACTCTCTCCGCCTCCTCTAATTTCACCGAAAGCACCTTGGAGACTCCATCTTGCCCCATTGTAACGCCATACAATTCCCCTGCTGCCCAATGACTACTCCCTATAAAAATCAGGCTCTTCGTAGTAGTACGACTGCTCGATACCTTTCATAAACACGTCACGGTCGTTGATTTTATCAGTAAGTGCGCCGCGCAGGAGTTCGCGGATTTCGAGTGCGTTCACCGGAGAGCGCTCCATCGCGCTCAAATAGTCCGCCTTATCTACTTTCGCCCAATCAACACACTGCTTCAAATTTTTCTTCAATATTAAATCAAGCCAAATGCGCATCGAACGGCCGTTGCCCTCCCGAAAGGGATGCGCAATGTTCATCTCGACATATTTCGCGACGATTTCCTCAAACGAAACCTCGGGCATTGCTTCGATTTTCATCAAGCTCTCTTTGAGGTACAAATGCGAGGCAAAACGAAAACTTCCCTTACTCATATCAATTTCGCGGATCTTCCCTGCAAAATCATAGAGCCCGCCGAAAAGATATTCGTGAATTTGTTGTAAACCCTTCACTGTTCCCACTTCAAATCCAGTAAGCTCTTCGCTCCCGAATAGCTTAAGTGCGCGTTCCTTACTTACTTCGTCGACGCTCTGCATTCCTTGCATTTTAACATATTCTCACTATTTTTCAGCTGCGAAGAATCCTATTTCGCTACTCTCTCCGCCTCCTCCAATTTCACCGAGAGCACCTTTGAAACCCCATCTTGCCCCATCGTGACTCCGTAGAGTTCCCCCGCCGCAGCCATAGTCGCGCGGTTGTGGGTGATGACGATGAGCTGCGATTTTTTTCCGAGCTCCATAATCATATCGGCGTATCTCTTTGAATTCGCTTCATCAAGCGCGGCGTCCGTCTCATCAAGAATCAAAAACGGCGGCGGATTCACCTGTGACATAGAGAAAATAAGCGCAATAGAGGTGAGTGCGCGCTCGCCACCGGATAAGACTTCGAGGCCCCGAATTTTCTTGCGAGGAAGCGCAACATCAATCGTAAGCCCCGCATACATTGCATCTTCATCCGATACCTCCATATCATCAAGATCCTCATCCTCTTTTTTGCGGGCGCGACGTGGTTCTTCAACCTCAAGCCGCGCCTCCCCGCCGCCAAACAGCTTTTGGAAGAACGTTTGAAGTGCCTCATTGATATGCTTCAATCCTTCCGTAAATCGCGCATCAATCGTCTTTTCCAATTCCACAATAATGCCCTTCAGTGACTCTGCAGACTTTTCAAGATCTGTAAGTTCTCGTGCCAAAAACTCATCGCGCTCTTGCGTCTGACGATATTCCTTCACAATCGCGTCCCCTCCTGCAACCCCCGCTTCTTCGATTTTGATCTTCAGACGCTCAATCGCGCGACGTCTTTTTTCCTGTTCGTGACGCGGTTCAGAAAGAGCACCGTCTGGCACTTCAGCGCGATCCCAGCCCTGCATCAAAAGCCCAGTGAGCGCGATACCTTCGCGCACCTCTTCTTCAAAACGTCGTTTCAAGTCATCCACCTGCGACCGCTCCGCCTTTTTCGCAACCATACGGGTTTGTTCGGCGCGCAACTTCGATTCAATTTCTACCTCTCCTTTTTCTGCAGCAAAGGTCGCTTCACGCACACGCATCATCTCAAGACGCATGGTATCCACCTCATTCGTGAGGCGCGCCTCTTCCGTCTCTGCATGAGAAAGCGCAGCGCTCAATCGCTCGACGGTATCCTCCGCTTCTTTATTCGTCACAGGCGCGGCGCCAGAGAGTCCGTCCACAAACGCCTTGATGCGCGTGCGTAGCGTGTGGAGCAAATGTTTCAAGGCACCGATATCATCCGAATGCTCCGCCTCCTCAATAGCTTCAACAATCTCGCGTGCAAATTCGCGCACATGCGGCGCGGGAACCACGGCCTCAATCGTCACATTCGTCGCCTCAAGCGCGCCTTCGGCGCGCCCGAGCTCTCGCACCACATCCTCCCGCTTTCTGCGTGCGTCATTCAAATGACGCTGCGCCTCTTCCAATTTTTGAAGAAGTGCCGCCCGCGCAGCCTCGCCTTCATGATTCCCACCTTTATGCTTTTGTACTTCGCGCAGCTCCCCCTCGAGCGCCTGGATCGCATCCATCATCTCCTTCAACTCATCGTTGAGACGTGCGTGCTCTGCGGTTATCCACGCATTCTCACGCGCCAAATATTCATGAAGCGAGTGCGCAAGCTCTTCTTTCATTTCGCGCGCTTTTTCAATCTTTTCCACCTGCGTATGCAAGAAACGAAGGTGCGGAGCTAGTTCACGCCTCAGCGATTGCGTCTTTTCGATATTCACGGCCGTCTCCTCGAGCTTTCGCTCACTCTCAGCTTTTTTGTGTTGATACAATTTCAGCCCCAACGCATCTTCCACCATCTCACGCCGCTCCCGCGGCGACGCATTCAAAATTCTATCTGCCTCACCCTGCGAGATTATCTGATATCCTGAGCCGCCGATATTTGCCCCCGCAAGAAGCCGAATCACGTCCTTAAGTCGCACCGGCGAACCATTCAAAAGATACTCATTTTGCCCATCGCGATGCACGATTCGCTCTATCACCACTTCCGAAAAATCAATATCCAAAAGTCGCTTCCCGTTCTTTGTTGTATTATCAAACACCACTTTTACCACCGCGCGATTCATGCGCGGGAGCGCGGGCGATCCACCCCAAATCATATCTTCCCCCCTTTTCCCACGCATACTCTTCATCGACTGCTCGCCAAGAACAAATCGAAACCCGTCCGCTACATTGGATTTTCCTGACCCGTTCGGGCCTACAATCGAAGCAATCGCCGAGCCAAACTCAAGTGTGACTTTTTTACCAAATGATTTAAACCCCGACAATTCAATCGATTTCAGATGCATCGCTATGTATTGTAGCAAGAATCACAGGCACTACACATCCTCCTCCACGCCCTCTTCTATCATTCGCATACGTGCCTTGGTAGCTTCAAATTCGCGCGCGCTGTGATGTTGAATAAACTGGTCGAGATCGGGAATGTACGGCACGAGAAAATCGCGCAAACCTATCAAAGTACCACTTCCGATAAACGCACTAAATTCAGCATGCTTCTCTTCGGGCAGAATTTTTAAGACTTCGATGACAAAACGCTGCATGATGTTCTCACTCATCATGTCCAAAATCTCCGCCTGCGCTTCAGGCGATTCCTGCACGAGGCCGAGCTCCGCGATAATCTGCTTGGTCAAATCCTCATTAAGAATTTCATCTCTTATTATTTGGTCTTTAGTATCAGCCATATAAGTATTTAAGCACGAACTCCACGTCCTAATTCCAAACCAAAATGATCTAAGGTACCAAGTTTAGCAATTAATTCACGTGATAGCACAGACTCGCGCGTAGCAATCGTATCGAGAAGATCTTTTACAAAATCTGGTTTTCCTATCAAAGACGCTTGAATAACATCACCAGCCTTATACACTAAATCGCCATTTACAATACGGGCACCAAGTTTTTCTGCGTACTCAGGATTGTTGATTGCAACAGTACGAATTGCATCGATAAATTGAAGTTCGGCAAGCTTACTTAATCCAAGTGACTTGAACCCTTCAGTATTCAGTATTTGCGTTTGCAAAAAACCGTCTATACCTTTCGTAGCGACCGCATCGCCCGCTTTCACGACATATTCTTGCGGAAATTGATAGGTGAAATTGTTTGCGATAAAACCGTCTGAAAGTTGCATCTTTCCGTCTATATATGTCGCAGTATCGGCAGTATTTGGCATGGTTTCCAACACTGCACGAACGCGGCCTGGATCGAACTCCGGTATAGATACAATTTTATCACCAGGAGCAATTGGAGGATCCACATGGATTCCGGGAACCAGCGTAATACCTTGAGGTGTAGTCGGCGGAGAAACGATACTGCCAGATGCAACAGAATCTGCAGCTGGTGGAAATTCTGGCATACGAAACTCCGGCCTATGAGCGGGATCGATTGCATTTTGCGCAGGATTTTCGGACGGAATTGCCGCAAATCTCTCCGGCGTCCCTGTATTTCCACCTACAAATAATCCGGATGTACCGTTGAGGTACGAAATCAAGTCTCCTGTTGCAATACCGGCCGCAAGCCCAGCTACGGCAGAATATGCCCACGCGCCACGGACCTTTTTCTTCTCCAAATATTGATTCAGTTGCTTTGTCGTCACGTAGCTAACAACCGAACTGCACGCAACTTTACCTAAAATGGCCAGCGTGGGAATTGAACCACCAGAAACAACAGCACCAGCAACTGTCGCAACCGCAAGCCCCAGTAGTACAGAACGCGCCATTCCTCGTGCATATTCTCTATTCTTACTATTCAACTTCATTTGAATATCGGCGTAGTCCCGAATTCTAGACCCTTCATTCACATTAATTTCGCGCAAATCCGACAGCGCACGACGCGCGACTGCAAAGCGATGCGTCATTTCTCGTTCAGTTGTAGCTTCGCTAATCCATGTGCGTAATTCAGAGGGAACCTCAGGTTCGGGCCGTCGCCTGAAGAAATCCGCAATTCTACGAAAAAAGCTCCTACGTTCGTTACCTGCGGGTCGCCCATTATGCTGTCTCGCATAGCGTCCAAACGACCGTCCTCCACCTCCCCCAACGGCTGCCGCAGCAGCTGCAGCCGCCTCCGCTTCTAATCTCGCCCTCTCATCCGCAGCCCTCCGCGCAGTCTCCTCAGCTGCAGCTCGCTCTCGCGCCTCCCTCTCAACCCGCTCTGCATCAATTCGCAACCTCTCTGCCTCTGCGCGCGCTGCTTCGTGATCCGTTGCAGGCGCTGTTTCCGTCCAAATCCCGCCATTCAATGTATAACTACCCTTATTTCTTACAGTATATGTGCCCTTATCCGGAATCTTTTTTCTATGCATCACAACTTTCAACTTCTTGGTTGTTTTATCTCGCGTAACGTAAGCCACTTCGGCGCTTCCGTCGGGAAGAATTTTTGATCTCGTCCGCCCATCCGGTAATACAACCGGATAATCTCCTTCAAAAGAGCTTTGCAATACCCTCTCCTCATCGGTCGCATCTGGTGTTGAGGGAATATCTCGAGTGCCGCCAGGAGCAAGATCAGATCCTACAACGCTCCCGGTAAAACCAGGTGGATTTCCGTACTTCTTTTGTAGACGTGCACTTTTTATCGAAGCGCGAAGCTCATCTTTTTCTGTAATTTTCCTTTCGGTTCCATCAGGCATTTTTTCATAGGTACCAGATGTATCAGGATCACCGCCTTTCACAATAAATAACCGCTTCCATAATATTTTATCTTCGGCACTGAGCGCGCGGAATTCTTGTAAACGCGGCGCTCGATCTTCAGGCTTTAAAGCCTTAAAGAAATCCGAATCTATACTCGGCTCATTATCATTTTGAGCCCCTGAACCCATCACATCAATCATTGCCTAAAGTATACAAAAGAAATCGGCGCAGGGGATACCTGCGCCGATCAAGTGGTCTAACATCTTAGACAAGGTCGCAACGATTAGGCCGCGCGGGATTCCTCATACAAGACATCAAACGTGTCGCGAAGACCTTCGGCTCCATCCAAACGGAGCGTCTCTTTCTCACCAACTGCCAGAGCGATCTGACCGTCGATATTGAGATTGAGAACGCCGCTCTTCGGGAAAACTCGCCAAAGTGCCCAGATGTACGGAGGTACTTTCAGTCCGGCCTTCCAGCCTATGACTTTCCAGACCTCTTCTGCCTCCGCCGCGGAGACATCGTCACCGAGCCCAAGCACCTTGTTCGTGCCTGGTCCTGCATTGAGCGCGTATGAACCGTATCGAGACAGCTTAATAGGTTCACTTTTCCCAGACGCCCTCTGCATTTCGCCCAACTCGACCATCGCCGAGCGGTTCGGATCGAATCCGAGGCGTACCAGCACGTAGCACACCCCGACCTCTTCCGAAAACGTTGTCAGACGCGGTTTACCCTCGGCGTCGACGAGGAAGGAGCCCCGAAAGGCGAAATCACCACCCTTGCCAAAGTCCGGTTCGTTATTGAAATCGACCGGAACGACGATCCGCTTACGCGCATTGCCGAAACGGGAACCGATGATCAGGCTCCGCTGCATGCCGCCATCGACTTCCTGGAAGTCGATTTTGATGCCCGGCTTCATAACGAGCCGGCCGACGTTGCGATCACGGAACAGGGTGAAGAGATTTGCTGTGGACATCGTCCACTCCTATGGTTTGGTCGCGAAGTGGCCGCAGTGGCCACAGAGCAGGGGTCTCCTACTCTGGTCAATAGAATAGCATGATATCTTTTTTTGTCAATCTTTTTCCTCTCCATAATTTATCCCCAAAAGAGCCCAAAAAAGCGTTGTAATAAGCGAAAATTCCGTCACACTAATTCTATGAAGCGTCGGTCGCCTGAATTTATGCGTGCACCTGATAATGGTGGTAATGGTACCCCTAACAAATTAAGACCTGCACGAGGAGAACTTCCTGTTCAATCAGCAGAATTCATAAAACCTCTAAGCGGGGCCGCCGCGCGGGTAAATTTGATGAAAGATGCCCTGAGCCAAATTGGCGAAGAGCAGCCAAAAATTTCCGACGTTGAAATACGAGAACTACTTCCGTATTACGAACGTAAAATGCCAATGCCCGACAAAAGCACACGAGAAGGCAAGAGAATTTGGAACAAAGTCGCCCTTAATATCGAACAACTCGAATCAGTTCATCGAGCCGCTGGCGACTCTTGGATGCGCGATAAAAATAATGCCGCTGAGCTCGCTAGACTCGCAACTCTCAATCCGGAAGGGCGAGAACTTACCGCACTTGGCATTCCCTATACCCCCAAAGGTTCGGGCGCTGAAGACCTCCCGGATATTCCGCCAGCCCTTTGGCTTGCGCTCCACGAAGATGAAAACATTGCGCATAATGCTCGCAAGGCATTCCTTCTCGCTCTAAAGGGAGTGAGCCAAAAAAATACACCCGAAGGAAAGCTCTGCGAAATATTTGCACTCATGTTCAAAGAGCGAAATAGATCGCATATCGATGCGCACGACACAACAATGCGCAATCAGTTGGATAATGCCGCGCTAGCTCTTTTGACGTATAAAATTATTTTCCCTGTCGTTCAAAAGCAAGCGATGGGTGATGGTACTGAAAAAGACCGAGTAGGTTTCGGTATTAATTTAAAGTTACTGGAAAGACACGCTGAAGTATTTCTCGTGCAACAGCAGTGGGAGCGTTTAGAGAAAGCACTGTCTCGGGAAAGTGACCCTTATAATAAAGAGAAAATCAGTCGGTCGCTCGGAGTATTACGCGATAGGTATATTGACGCCACTACCTTCGTAAAAAATATCGAAAACTCTTTCGGTATCAAAAAACCACGCACTATATTTGAATCATTTGGAAATCGTCTCTATGTACGCGGGTCAGATCTTCCTGTCTTTAGCGAGCCGCAAATGAATGATGCAGAGCAGGGGCGCACAGTTTCCACGCGCAGCCTCGATGCAGCACTTCAAGTATTAAAAGAACGCGAAGTAATTAACGAAGAAAAATTTAGATCGGACGATCTCACAATTCGATCAGCGGAATTTTCTCATATTCTTCAAACCGCGCTTACAGGCGCGCGAGAGTTTGAAGATTCAGTCGCCCAATTCAGTGAGGGTATTCCCGATGAAGATACGCTCATGGTTGCGCGAGGCGTATTAAAGCAAATAATTGATAAATCGAGTGAAGTACGACGCGTTCTTAACTCATCCGAAGCGACGATCTCCAAAGTAAATGTAAGTGAAGCTAGTAACGCAGAGCGTAAATCAAAATTTGAACCGATAAAAAAACTTGCTGAAAAGACACTCGCCGAATACGAAAATATTCTCTCCACACTAGGCTCACTTCTTTTTGTCCAGAAAAACGTGAGTGAAGGCAATTTCCCATCGCCCTCGAACACAGAAACACTCTCGGCGGATGCAACCGAAAAGCTTCAATCGGCATTACGCGAAATTACGCAAAATCGTGCCCTAATTCAATTCATCCAGGGTGCAATTAATAATCCTGCTGTGACACGACAAGAAATTAGTTCAGTGATCGACCAATTTCTTTCAGACCTATCAGTTGTTGATAAATAATAATACTTATGGCTGAAGGAATAAAAAGAGAAACGGCATTAGAAGCGATGCGACAACTGGCAAACAGAAAACTTGCCGAAGCTCCTTCTGTCGAAAACTATGCATTAGCTCAGGATCCTGCGGATTCAGCCTCGCGAAGCGAAAAAAGTACAAATGTAACTCAACCAAATCCCAATTCACCTCGACAAGCTGAAAGGCGAGAACTTCGTGCAGCAATAGAGGCAGCGCTGTTAAAAACAGCAAACACATCTGGAGCAGCAACTCTTGAAAATGCAATGCGCAACACTGCAGACAAATCCCATTTTGGAAAAGAGATGGTCGAAGTATGTGTACGCCTCAAAGAGAATATCGACACACAAGTAGTAACACTCATGAACATGATGAACCGGGCACTCGATATTGGAACCGATGGCCGAGCATACACGCACGATGCGGGAAGTGACACCATTGTCGCCAATACCATCAATCCTGACCTCGTGAGCAGCTTCAGGGCAACGGAAGAAGTCACCCGCGAACTGGAAGCAGTAGTCCGCGACATGCCTCCCGAGATCGAAAAACTCTTTCACGTACTCGATGAATCACATGCAGAATTCGTATCGCTAATAATCGGTGAAAAATATGATGCTGATAAGCGCACCTTTGACCCAATGCCTTCAATTGATCCTATACAGAGTCCCGCTACCCCTGTTCGTGTGCCAACGTCTATCGAGGCGTCGCTGCAAGCGGCTCTCGGCGAAAGCGCAAACAGAGCCGTGTTCCTTCAGAAACTAGTCGAGGCGTCGAAGCGACTCAAAGAAAAAATCGATACACGCGTGGTCACGCTTCTTACCATGATGAATACCGCCCTTACGCGAAGTGTCGATAATGTTGCATATTCTTTTGATACGCAGAACAATCGGATGCAGTCGGTACCGCAAAGCGATCTTAGAATTGGATTCACCACTACGGAGAATGTCGCCCGCGAACTTGCAGATGCAGTCGCTGATATGCCACGAGAGATACAGGCTTTGATTTCGGAACTTCTGAAAGCGGACGAAGAATTTAATGCACTCATCGCGCAAGGATTAACTAGGACGGTAACATAAAAAATATGTCTGAATCATTTCTAAGCAAGAAGAGAGCGGGACGCGGACAGGGTCCGACACTGAGCCCATACTCCGGACCAAAAGTCACAGTCGAACATCAGTTAAAGGCTCCTATCGATAGTATTTCCCGGGTCGAAGAAGAAGTACGAACAGCGATTGAGAAAATAAAGGCAAAGGCTGTCAGTGAAATGGTCGCACAGATAAAAAGCATGGGTCTCGAAATCAATAAAGCTCATATTCAGTCTGCAATCAACGAATACGAAAAAAATCCAACCGTGAAAGAGGGGGCAATCAATGCGGTCCGTGAAGTAATGAAAGACCTTAAGGGTAAAAGTCCGGATGAAATAGCAGAAACCTTGGCAAATGACGCGCAAGCCGTTTTCACAGCAGCAGAAAAAAATACGGATATTCCCCTCAATAACGTACTTATTCCCCTCCTCATATCACAGGGAGAACTCGAACAAAAACAACTTGATGCAGCCTCGCAAAAGGAACTCAAGGGTGTAAAGTTGAGTACAAAACGCTTGAAGATGGGAGTAGTCGGTGCGGCCAAAAGCGTTGCCGGAGGCATGGCAGTCCCGTCAGCAATACTTTTACATACAGTTCTTGCCGTAGTCGATTCTGCGGTCATTGAGAAAGGAGCTTCGGGCGTACTATCAGATTGGGGGGTTGAAGGTACCACCAAGGACGCACTTGCATGGGGTTTCTCTGCCGGAGGAAACGCACTCCTCGTCAAACAAAAACTTGGTGTCCGCGGGGAGTGGTTGCGTGGAACCGCTGATTTCTTCTGGAGTGATACAAATAGAGGTCGAGTCTATGGTGCACTTGCCGCGTCGTTTCTTGCTGTCGCGACTCCAGCGATTCTAGGAAATGTAAAGCGGGGCACCGTGGACACCGCGGTCTCAGGAGAAGTCGGCAAAAAAATGACGGATAAATACAAGCCAGAGGTGGATAGTATCCGCGTTACAATTGATCTCGCAAAAGGACTCTTTGGGACTATACAACCATCAATAGACCGTAAAATGCAAATCGCCTTCAAGGACGGTGGACTTGGGTGGGGACGTAGGACGTGGAGTATCAATCGCGTGCTTTACGGCAAAAATACTGAAAGCGATCGTAATTATGAAGCCTTCAAAGCGAATCCTAATGCGCCTGCAACATTCCGGGGGAAACCCATGGCCGAATTCTTGGGTGGAGCTACCTCTACTACGGAAGCAGCGCAACAAATTTCAAAGACCACTGCGGAACTCGCAACTGCTCGTAAAGAATTGGAAGCGTTAAAAAAGATGCCGAAAGCCAAAACGAAAGCGGAGCAAGCTAAAAACAAAGCTGCCGTTGACGCGGCACAACTCAAAGTCACAAACATTCAGAGCACCCTCCCCAGTGTACAGGGTGGTGCAAATGTAGAAACAAAGACCACAGCTACGAGTGCAGGACCAGAACCTGAAGCCGTCGAAAAAGCTTTGGTACTACTGAATCAGCGCTATGGACTCAATCCGACCGATGGCGCTGAACAATATCTCAAAAAACTTACCAACGAAATTGAGAAAGTAAACCCAGAGCAGGTATTCAAGATACTCGATTCGCTCCTCAAAGAGAGCGAGGTGCTTTCAAAATCAGGTATCATCGGGAACATCTTTGGCATTTTAGCTCCCGTTCCGGGCATTTTCGGGCAGATTGGCTCAAATCTCGTCCATGGAGAAGGGCTTGGGTCATTTACAAAAAACGTTGCATGGGAAGAGATGTTCCATAGCTCGTCCGGAGTTCGCGCAATGTTCAAATCGGAGGAGAAGTATCTGGCGCGACGCAACGCAATGGTGAAAGAGCTGAAGAAAGTTATGGTCAGTGCGCAATTCGAGAAATATCTCGCCGATGTCAACAAAGAGACTGGAGTCGATACAAAGATGGTGATCCCCACCACGTCTTTCAGTATCGCAGATGACTTGGTGGGTATCGATCGTACCCCTTACAAGGTGATGGTCGATAAGACGGTAATGGATTATGTCTTACCTCTCATGCCGCCTAACGATAGTCCAGAATGGGGGTATATCGATACAAGTTTCAAAAATTCTGGAATCACATGGATCGACGTAAAAACCGATTCTGGTAAGTATCAGGCAATGGGACTACTTGTCGGATTCGTACTCACCATCCTTGCGGGAAGCGTCTGGTACACAATAGCGATGAAAAAACTAAGTAAGCGGTGGGGTGTTCAGGGCGCTCTACGCGATGACGAAAGACGAGGTCTCTTTGCCGTCGAATCGAAGATAGTGACCGATATGGTCAAGCTCGTGCGCGATCGCGAGAATACACTCATGGGGTCGATCGCAAAAAACGGAGATAATCCCCCGCCACAACGTGATGAGGTAGCTCTGGGAGCTATTCTGCAAAGACGCTTGCGTGAACAGGTTCTTTCGAGAATGGTGCCCCCATTGGATGAAACACCGGAGGGCATCGCATTCATTAATCGTGAGAATTCGCTCGGAAGCCGCAGTCTACGCCACGCATATGCGGCTAAACTCAATGAATATATTGAAGGTTACAAAAATGACCGCAGCGGAGCGGTCGCAACAATCCTCGACGACATTGACGAGGGTCGGTATGAAGAAATTAAGGCATTACAGTCTTTTATTCAACAAACCCAGCCACTCGCAACGACAGAACGCGCCCAACAAAGCGTGGCAGCATGGTGGGAGCGCATTGATGCAAAGTTCGTAAACGAAGAAGTTGCTGCCCGCAAAGCTGACATACAAAATCTATATGCGGAGCGTGAAGCCATCGTAAACCTGCGACCACCGATGCGAATTCCGCTCACTGACGACGTCGCGTCTGATAGTATCGCTCCCGCTGATATCGTATACACATCAAGATTAGCCGAAATTGATAGCCTAATTGCAACTCAGCACGAAAGCATCAAGCAGATCACGAAGGGCGCCGTAGACGCTCCAATTGAGCGCGATACCACTGTTGTATTTTCTGACCAGCAGATAGAAGAACTTCGCGACGAACTCCAGAATGAAGAACTCAGCAATAACCTTGAAGGTACTGATATCACGATGGCCGCCAAAGAGTACAGTGCGCTTGCGCAGAGCCTCGGAAAACGCGTTCGTTCGCTTGAGAGTTTTGTTACCGCAGCGTTCGGTGATCAAACTGCAGGAGGTCGCATCTCATTCGAATACGCATACCGTTCAGACATCGGCGGGCCTACTATCGTCATAAATCTGCAGCGCGCCGACGGCGATACTCTTGCTATACCTCTGAGACAAACGGTGCCAAATCGCCTCCAGGCAACTGATGAGTCAATAATCCAGGCTGCGGCGCAGTGGCTTCGACCTGATAGTCAGGAGATGAGATTTATGAGACTGTATTCTGTCCATGATTCGTACAAGGCGGCTGCTGATGCCATTAAGAAAGATGTTCTTGGCAACGCAACAAGCGGCCTCGTTGAGGTAGAAAATTTCGACGAAGAAAAATTCGTGAATTTGCAGGAGTTACTCAAACGCAGCGACATCATCCGCGTCCAAAAACTTTTATTGGAACAGACCAAGACATCGAAGGAACCGCTTAATCAGGTTCAGCAACGCGTATTCGAGGAACCCGATAAAGTTTCGCTTGGCGGCATGTGGAAAAAGGATATTCGATCTGTCTTCAAGTCAGCCGTCGATTTAAATCCTGGCGCAACACTGCACTACGATGTCGGCACAGAGGAAATCGTTATCAAGAACGCTTCTGGTGAGCGTAGGGTGAACATACGAAATGTGCCGAGCGCGTAAATAAAAGCAAGAGTCCCCTTGGTTTTTTACCAAAAGGGACTCATGTTACTAAAAGATCCTCTTCGCGAGGAAGTGGAGGAAGGCTCCAAACATACAAGCCGAAAGCGCAATGGTGAGAATAGTTGCCAATTTCCGTATATGGGGTATTCCCGCATATTCGAGAGCGAATGTTGCAACCCAAATAATTACTAACGCAACAAACATAATAGAAAGCGCTTTCCGGTTTGACATCGGACATCTCCTCGTTGCTCCGTTGATGGTGAACCCGCTGTCGGGCACTCTATCATGTGTATAAGCTTTGACCACTTTAGATGTTCTTTTTTACCACCCCTTCACCACCAAGGCCTTTTGGGCCGCGTCTTGTTCGGCTTCCTGCTTGGCACGGCCTTCGCCGAGCGCTATGCGTTCGCGATTTAAATACGCTGCGACAACGAATACTTTATCGTGGTCAGGTCCAGTTTGATTGACGAGTTCATACGTGGGTGTGATACCAACTTTCTCTTGCGCAATTTCTTGAAATTTACTCTTTGCGTCCTGCCAAAGCTTTTTCTCCACCACATCATCGGTTTTGTGGAACAACTGCGCGTCAATAAAGGCACGCGCCGCCTCATAGCCCTGATCAAGATAAATCGCTCCAATCACGGCTTCAAACGCGTTGGCAAGGATGATGCCGCGTGCACGCCCCGTATCTTTTGATTCACCACGCGAAAGAAGGAGGTACTCATTCATACCAAGCTGTGTCGCCGCATCCGCAATCGATACCGTATTCACGAGCGCCGCGCGAAAGGCCGTGAGTTCCCCTTCCGGCTTATCCGGATACTTTTTATACAAAAACTCGGTTACCACCAACTCCAAAACCGCATCCCCAAGAAACTCGAGGCGCTCGTTATGTTCCGCCCCAGGACGGCGATTTTCGTTTAAATATGAGCGGTGCGTAAAGGCAGCTTCGAGAAGCCGCTTTTCTTTAAAAGTGACGCTGATTTTTTCTTCAAATGCGGTGAAATTGGGCATGGTTTATTTGAAAAGTATCAAGTATCAGGCTCGTAACTTCTCGACTATAGCACTTAAAATCTTTAGAAGCTCTGTTGCTTCTTTATGCAATTTTATATGCTCGTCGGCAAGTGTTAAAGGAACACCTTCAAGTAGGCCAAGCCAATATCTTGTTTCTTTCGCCTCCTTCCGCGAGATCTTAATTCTCATCCCGAAATCTTTTCTACTCATTGCTTCCTGAGCTTCTAGGTAGTTGGCACCAATTGATCCCGATGACCGAACCAATTGCACCGCATCAGATGCCAAGACATTATTTCGAGGCAAGCGTCCCACAAATCTCCGCACGTCACGCGCAAAATTAAACGTTCGTTCTTCAAGGTCACTTCGAACCCTTGATACTTCCATACCTGAAACTTGTTTGATACTTGATACCTGCTACTTGGTACTTTTATGAGTTTCCTCTCTTCTGCGCCAGAACATTTATAGCAGGGATAATGATTTTCAATGTATCATCATAGAAATTAAGTGAGCCGACTTGCGACAGCGGAAACCACTGCGCATCGTCGAGGCCTCCTGAGGGGCCAAGTGTGATTTCGGTAAAGGGCGATTCTGCGAGGAAGTAGGTCACTCGCTTGCGCTTCTTTCCTCCTTTTACATCAGGGTCATTGGCGGTGTACTCATTGACCCCGAGTTCTTGGATGACTTTTACTTCGAGATTCATTTCCTCTTTAATCACGTCAATAACCCCGACTTCGGGTTTAACCCCTTCAACAACTTTGCCCTTTGAAATGGTCCAATGGCCGAAAATATCGTGCACAAATGCCAAATAGACGCTTCCCTCGTGCTTCGCAAAGACCACTGCCCCAGCAAGGTGCTGGACGGGCATTTTAGCGTGTCCTTGGCCTCCAGGGCCGGCTTTACGAGCACTACCCTCATTTTTCCCCGGCTCCCCCAACTCGACGTACACAGCGCCAAGCACACCGTTTACAAACCTACCGGAAGCCGCAGAACCGAAGTTCTTGGCAAGCTCAATGGCCTCATTAATCGCAACTTTGGCGGGGACTTGCGTTCGATCGGAAAATAAAAGTTCGGTAAGACCGAGACGTAAAATATTGCGATCAATCGCTGCGATTTTTTCGAGCGGCCACTCAGGCGCCGCCTTTACAATAACGGTATCAATTTCGGTTTGCTTTGCCATCGCCGTTTGAAGGAGTTCCTTCATAAACGGCATATCAGAATCGCGCGCACCGAACTCGTCAGCGTAGCTCTTGAGGCGACCAATCGCCTCTTCTGCTGAAAGCACCCCACCAGAAGCATCCTTCTCAAAGAGAACCTGGAGAACAACTGATCGCGCGAGGTGTCTGTTGGCCATGGTTAGATGCAATACGGAAAGACAGAATGAGAGCTCATAGTTGGATATGATGAGTGCCCACTCTCATGGCTGCTAAAGAACACATATAGGGAGAGTATAGCAGAGTTTGAAAGACTACTTACTTCGTAGCTGTGGATTCTTCAAGCTTCTTTGCCTCTGCGGCGTGACCGCTCGCGCGAAGCTCTTTTTCGCGGCGCTTCATGCGACGCGCCTCGCGAGCAGCAGCTCCTGCAACGTCAAGAACGACGCGGCCATTATACTTGCCACACGATGTACATGCGCGATGAGGGACGCGGAGAGTGCCGCATTCGCAGCGAACCGCGCGTCCAGCCTTGAGGGCGTGGTGAGAGCGGCGTTTGCCTGTTTTTGAGCGGTTTACCCGCATTCGGACTACCATGGCAAGGACTATACTGTATTACTAATTAAGGCGCAAGAGAGCGCCCCGCAAGTCAATTGCAGGGCGCGTTTTCGAAGTCGAGATCAAGGACTCAGTCGGAGGCCTTGTATCCTGACAGGGTCTCGTATAGATCCTTTGCCCCCGTAACGGGACCATGGGGATGCCGTGCACAGACGCCGCATCGTCGCGTGAGATGATGAACGCACTTCTCGGATGGGCAAGAACCCACGGACGGTTTGGCGCGATGAGTGCCCTTCGCGTTCTTCGCAAGCTGTGCCGCGGTGTAGACTGTTGGGTCTTCGTCTAGCATCGTATTCCCCTCGAACGTACTCGCGCACTATAGCGCCCTTCCAGCCTACACCCAGCACCAAGGCCGTCAAGCAATCCCTGTGAGAAAGCTCCGACGATGCACGAGTGGCACCATGCCGTACTTTCTGATCGCACGCATATGGGCATGGGTTCCATACCCCTTATGCCCCTCAAATCCGTAGTGCGCGTGGCTGATTGATAGTTCTTCCATGTATCGATCGCGCGAGACTTTTGCCACAATTGAAGCGAACGAAATAGCGGGAATATTTTCATCTCCCCGTATAAAAGACTCTTGGCGCCATTTTGTTGGGGCGCGCAACCCTGCATCGAGGAGCACCCGAGATTTTTCAATGTCTGCACCAAGTGCCGTAATCGCGATCGCCGCCGCCTCATGTGTCGCGTTGACAATACCAATCGTATCGATCGATTCGGCACTCACGAATGCGTGCGCGTGTCTGAGTCGCGAATGCGCTGCGATACACTCAAAAAGTATTCCGCGCTGCTGAGGGGAGAGTTTTTTTGAATCGCGCAACTTCGGTTCACCGCGCTTCGTTATGAGCGAGAATACTTTATGCCAATTGAAATCGGACGGATACATGACCGCCCCTACGCACACAGGACCCGCGAGCGCCCCGCGCCCCGCTTCATCCACGCCAATCAGCCATTCCACCCAATAATCATAACAGGCTATTTTGAAGGCGACATGAGGCATGTGGTGCATACAACGGAACTAACATGAGATCCAGTGGACCAGAATCATATCGATGTTCTCAGCATAGCTCTTTGTATCTCAGAAAAATGTGTTTTGGGCACCAGTCGATACCCCCAAACATCTGGTGCAATCCACTTGTTTATAAATGTCCGACCGGATAGTTATAAACAAGTGTTACTATCGTTGTTATAGATTTTCCATCTATGCATCGCCCATCTCTGGAAGCAGCGGTGAGTAAACGCGCCCGACGTGATTCGATTCGTTCGGCACTCCTTATCACAATCGCACTCGCCGACGCCCTGCCAATCGCACTTGCCGCTCCCAAAGTCTTTACATTAATTAAAGAAAAACATCTCGACGCAATAATACCGAAAGACCCAAAACAGCGATTGCGCGAGACAGCTTCTCGACTCAAGCGAAAAGGACTTATTGATTTCAGGATCGTGGCGGGAAAGAAACGCATGATGTTAACGCCGGAGGGAAAAGCGGAACTCTTGAAAATTCAATCTCACTCGCACACGCCGATTCACCCGCGCAGGTGGGATACAAAATGGCGAATTGTAATTTTTGATATACCGGAAAAGCAGCATACGCAGCGCGCTACCATACGATCCCTTCTTCGGAGAATCGGATTTTTACGCCTGCAGAATAGTGTATGGGTGTATCCGTATGACTGTGAAGAAATAATAGCGTTACTCAAATCGGATCTTAAAATTGGTCGAAATGTCTTATACCTTATTGCAGATGCGATCGAATTTGACCGTCCGCTTCGTGAAGCATTCGATCTTCCAGTCGCCGCATAAGCACTCGAGTACTACCTCTGCCTGTGCAGCTTATGCACATCCTACTTGTTTATAAATGTCCGACCGGATAGTTATAAACAAGGTTTCAACATAGAGACTCATCGCGTACTGTCGTATACTGGCGCCATGCCCGCGAAATTCACCCACCTCCATACGCACTCGCACTATTCTCTTCTCGAAGCGCTCCCCAAAATCGAGGACTTAATTAAAGCAGCGAAAGACGATGGGCAGACGGCGCTCGCACTTACCGACAACGGCAACCTTTACGGGGCCATTGAGTTTTATAAAGAAGCGAAGAAGGCGGGAATAAAGCCGATCATCGGCGTTGATTTCTATGTTTCCCCACGCACGCGCCACGACAAGGAGCATCGCGTCGACGATCGGCACACGCGCCTTGTCCTACTCGCGATGAATACGGCGGGGTATAAAAACCTCATCCAGCTTGTTTCAAAGTCGTACCTCGAAGGATTCTACTACCGCCCACGACTCGACCGTGAACTTATTGAGACCTACCGCGAAGGCCTTATTGCGATTCTGCCGTCATTTTCTGGAGAACATGCGCGTGCACTCAAAGACGAACAGCGCGACAAGGCAGAAGAATCCGTTGCCTGGTACAAAAGCATATTCGGCGAGCATTTATACGCAGAAATTACACACCACCCCGAATTTGAGGGCCATGAAAACATTCAAAAAGAGATCGCATCGCTTGCAAAAAAATCCGGCGTACCCTTGGTAGCTGCACACGATCTGTACTATCTCGACAAAGATGATGCGGTTGCACGCGAGCTCGTCAATAAAATCCGCATAGGCGGAACTCTCGAGCGCGAGAGTGGAGCTGTTCTTGGCGATTTTGCCTTTACAACCGAAGAGCACATGAAAAAGTTATTTGCCGATATGCCGGAGGCAATCGAAAATACGCAGGTCATTGCAGACAAAGTGTCGCTCGAGCTCGAGCTTGGTAAATGGGTCTTCCCTGCAATCAAAGTCGAAGGCAAAACGTACGACGAAGCACTGCGCGAACTTGCCGAAAAAGGGTTTGCAACGCGCGGCCTCGATGCCACATCACCGCTTCTGCGCGAGCGCCTCGATTACGAGCTCTCCGTCATCGCGAAAAAAGGATACTCCCCGTATTTTCTGGTGGTATCTGACCTCCTGCATTTTGCACACGAAAATGGCATCCTCACCAACATCCGCGGCTCGGTCGCGGGCTCCTTGGTTACCTATCTCTCACACATTACAAACGTAAATCCGATTGAATACGCACTCCCCTTCGAACGCTTCCTCAACCCCGAGCGCCCGTCTGCGCCGGATATCGACATGGACTATGCCGATAATAGGCGCGATGAGGTCATTGCATACGCTCGCTCAAAATATGGCGAAGATCACGTGGCACAGATCGGCACCTTCGGAACCATGATGGCGCGCGCCGCTGTGCGCGACGTATCACGCGCGCTCGGCCACTCGTACGGCACGGGAGATCGCATCGCAAAGATGATTCCTTTTGGAAAACAAGGCTTTCCTGTCACCATCGAGAGCTCGCTTGCGGAGGTTCCCGAACTTGCTGAAGCATACAAACGCGATCCGGACGCGCGCGAGATTCTCGACCTTGCACAGAAAATCGAAGGCAATGCGCGCCATGTCGGTGTGCATGCAGCGGGTGTTGTTATCGCGCCGACACCCGTCACCGATTTTTGTCCGGTACAGTTTGACCCCAAGGGCGGCAAAATAATTACGCAGTATGATATGCATGCCGTCGAAGATGCGGGACTTCTTAAATTCGACTTTCTCGGTCTTACCAACCTCTCAACACTTGCGGATGCGCAGATCCGCGTACGCACACGCCTCGGTGTCGAAATTGATTTCGATACAATCCCCCTCGATGACAAAAAGACGTTTGAAATGCTCTCGCGAGGCGAAACGCTTGGCGTCTTCCAGCTCGCAGGCGGTGGCATGACGAACTACCTTGTCGAACTGAAACCTTCCGTCATTCACGATATTAATGCGATGGTCGCACTGTATCGCCCTGGACCAATGAATTTCATTCCCGACTACATCGAGCGCAAACATGATCCGTCCAAAGTAAAGTATCTCGACCCTCGACTCGAGCCGATTCTTAAAAACTCGTACGGCGTCATCACCTATCAAGACGACGTCCTTCAGATTGCCATTCAATTCGCCGGCTACTCGTGGCTTGAAGCGGACAAATTCAGAAAGGCGATGGGCAAAAAGATTCCCGCGGAAATGGCGGCGCAAAAGGAACACTTCGTCAAAGGCTGCCTTGAGATTGGCAAAATGAAGCCTGCGGCAGTCGATACCCTTTGGCAACAGATCGAGACGTTCGCAGCCTACGGCTTCAACAAAGCCCACGCAGCCTCCTACGGCCGTCTCGCCTACGAAACGGCGTACATGAAGGCAAACTTCCCTGTCGATTACATGGCGGCCGTTCTCACGTCCGACGCCGGAGATGTAGAGAAAATAGCCGAAGTCGTCGCGGAGTGTAAGCGTATGAAGATTGATATTTTACCCCCCTCAGTCAATCAGAGTCGCGGTACCTTTACGGTTATTAATGAGACAACAATTCGCTTCGGCCTGTATTCCATCAAGAATTTTGGAACCGGCATCGCGGACGCGGTGATCGAAGAGCGCGAAAAGGGTGGTGCATTTGCATCAATATCCGATTTCCTCACACGCGTCGCGGACAAAAATCTCAACAAAAAATCGCTCGAAGCTCTGATTATGACAGGCTCCCTTGATGAACTCGGCGAGCGCAAGACACTTCTTACGCATATTGAAAAATTACTCGAATACCGCCGCGAACTCGGCTCCGCGCCCGTCGGCCTCGTCTCAATGTTTGGCGCAGCAAGCGCCGCCGCTCCTCTTGCGATCCCGACTGAAGTACCGGCAACTCAAGAAGAAAAATTAGGATGGGAAAAAGAGCTGCTTGGTTTTTATGTTTCCGGACACCCCTTGGATCGCCATCGTGAAATACTCCTGCGTCAGAAAATGAATATCAAGCAAATGAAAGAAGGGTTTCCACGCGGTATGGAAACAGTGATCGGCGGTTTTCTCGAAAGCACACAATTCATTCTCACCAAAAAAGGTGAAAAAATGATGTTTGGGAAGCTATCCGATTATGTGGGTACAACTGAAATCGTCGTCTTTCCGAGCACGCTCAAAGAAAACGAAACACTTTTTGTTGCGGGCAACTGCCTTCTCGTCAAAGGCAAATTCTCAGACAGAAACGGCGAAGTGAGTTTTATGGTTGATAAAGTAAAAAAGCTATAAAAGAATGCAGCCATCGATGTAGAATCGACGGCTGCGGAATGTGGTGAGTGAGATTGAAGGCTCCCACTCGGGCCTTTAAAAAGGAACTTTCTATTTCGACAGTACTCCCCACGTTGGGATTGTCAAATGCAGAAATGTGGATAACTCTCTTCGCTGCGAAGACCGATGTATTTACGGCCCCCATGCAGTCTGTTACGATGCGACAATGTCAGAACATGAAATGAACGAACGCGACCATAAAAAGCTTGGCCGCGAGATGGATTTATTCGCCTTCTCCGACACGGTCGGTAAGGGACTTCCCCTTTTTACCGAAAAAGGCGCGGCGATGTACCGCGAACTTGAGCGTTTTATCATCGACGAGGAGATTCGTCGCGGGTATACGCATGTAAAAACCCCGGACATCGCAAAGCTCGATTTGTACCGAAAGTCCGGTCACTACCCGCATTACAAAGACTCGATGTACGCACCGATCGTAATTGATGACGAGGAGTTCATGCTGCGTCCCATGACCTGCCCACACCACTTTGAGCTCTTCCTCTCCCGCCCTCGCAGCTACCGCGAATTGCCGCTGCGCATCGCAGAACTCGCGCAGCTCTACCGCTATGAGCAGTCCGGCGAATTGATGGGTCTTCAGCGTGTTCGCACCTTTTGTCTTGCCGATGCCCACATCGTCTGCGCAAGCGAAGAACAAGCCGTTGAAGAGGCCGGCAAAGCGCTCGATCTTATCGAATATGTCGCGAGTGTTTTTGGCCTTAAGCTCGGCGTCGACTACCGATACCGCCTCTCCATGGGAGATCGCAGTAATATTGAGAAATACTACGACAACCCGGCAGCGTGGGAAAAAGCTGAGGACCTCTTGCGCAAACACCTCCAGTCCCGCGGCTCCGAGTTTGAAGAAGCAAAAGACGAAGCCGCATTCTACGGTCCGAAGATCGACATTCAGATGAAGAATGTCAACGGGAAAGAAGACACTGCGTTCACGGTCCAGTACGATTTCTGCATGCCGGATCGCTTTGATCTCACGTATGCGGCGAATGACGGCACCAAGAAACGCGCCTTTGTCATTCATCGTTCATCGATCGGTGCCATTGAGCGCATCATGGCCTTCCTTATCGAGAAATACGCCGGTGCGTTCCCCACCTGGCTCTCGCCTGTTCAAGTCAAAGTACTTCCGATTTCCGACAAACACATCGACTACGCGCGCAGCGTCCGCGATACACTCATTGATGCTCGCATTCGGGTGGAGCTCGACGAATCCAACGAATCACTCGGTAAAAAAGTACGCAACGCAAAGGTTGAAAAAGTACCCTACCTGCTCGTCATTGGTGATGCGGAACTCGAAGCACAGAGTGTCGCTGTTGAACATCGCGAACGCGGAAAGGTTGGTATTCAAAAAGTTGCTGACTTTGTCCACAACCTACAGGTCGAAATACAGAGCCGCGCCTAAGTATACTGCTTGCATGAGCTACTACTACGAACCAGATTATTACGCCAAAGAGATGGCGAAAGTGATGGAGAAGAATATGACGGCGCTTGGAGAATCACTTAAAGAGAGACTGAAACAGATTGAAGATCGACTCAAGAAACTTGAGGAGAAGAAATAGAATAGCCAAAAAACCGCTCAACAGAGCGGTTTTTTGGCTATAGTAAGAGATGCTATTGAATGAGCGAGCGCACGACTTTTGCCTGATTGCGCGCTGCGATCGCTACTTCCCGCGCGAACTCACGCGGATAATGTCCGGAGTGACTGTACACAATGAGGTACGCGCCACCCATCGCTGCAAGAATAATCGTGAGCCAATAAATTGCGTTGCCAACGAGTCCGAAATCAAAACCTGTGTACGGGATTTGTGAGAGAGGTACGTAATTCTGCACATATGGAGGGTAGCTCGGCTGAGCATACTGAACGACGTATGGTTGTGGAGGTATCGCTACAGTAACAGGATGAATAGCGGATCGTGTCAGATAGTGATCATTTCGATAATACGCATCATCAAAGTACGCAGAATTATACGCATGTCCCGTCTCACACGTAGCGCTTCCTCCGGGGCCACGCACCGTCATGCGATATGACGATTTATACGGATAGAAGACTGCCTGCATGCCGTTCGTTCCTACACTGCCGATATCCGAAATGTATGCGCTCGTTGCATACGAGGAAGACCACGCGAGCGTAATTGAGCGATCATAGCCATGCACGCCTCCGTTGAAATCTTTTACCGTAATCGAACACGACGGCTTGTACCAATGCCCATTATTGTCGCGATAGCCATCATCGTAAGCGTATCGCTCGTGATCATAGTGGCCGGTGTAATCGCGATAATACGAATAATCTCTGTCGTAATCGCGATCGTACGATGAGTCTGACGCAAATGCGACCGAAGCAACACTAAGAATAGTAACGCTCGCAAGCACAACAAACGCTAAGGTCTTCTGATAGGAGAGCTGATAGACTTCGCTTCTTAACACAGGATGTACGTGGGTATTCATAAATGTGTTCCGTCCCCCACCGGATACCTCTATTTTATACCCACAAGCGGCCCCTGCAAGGGGCCGCTTGAACTGGGGATAACCTTTGAACCTTTCCCTATCCTCGTCTCCACAGAGCGCGTACGGGAGATGCCGCAAGGGACGCTACATTCGCAAACGCTTGGTACTGCACTTTAAGCGCCGTTTCGAATTGCGCCTTTACAGAGCTTGGCGCGACAGGAACCTGGTACTGTGCGAAGGCAAGTACTCCCCCGCGCTGACGTGCGATGAGGTGAGCACCACCGAGTGCAAGCAGAATCATACCAACCCAATAGAGTGCGTTGCCAAAGAGCCCAAAATCAAAACCTGTGTACGGAATCTGCGTGAGCGAAACGTACGGCGTACCAATGATCGGTGGAAGATAAGGCGTTATGTACGACGTGTGACACGTAGCACTTCCACCAGGACCCGTCACGGTCATCGTGTACTGTCGATGGCCGTCAGTATTGACCGTCATCGAATCCGATGTGTTTACACTTCCAATTGAAGGCGAGATTGAAGCATGTCGCGCATTCTCGGACCACCAGCTGAGTCGCGCCTTTCCGTGCGGGCCTTCGTAATAATTCGAGAGCTGGATTGAGCACGATGGACGTTCGTGATCATCATCGTCATCATGGTCATTATCATCGACGTAGACACGTGTTGAGCACTGTTCCGTATCGCCATCATCATTCCATACGGTCAGCGTGTACGTAGTATCACGGGTCGGATACACTGTCTTTGATCCATCCGTCGGTACGTTGCCGTAGCCAGAGAGCGTTGCACGGTCAGCGTAATCGGAATTCCATGAGAGATACACTCCCGAATTCCACCAGTTACCACTCTGCTGTGCCTGGTAGATATCACAACTTGGGCGCTCGTTGTCGTCATCATCGCTATCATCCTCGTCGACATGTACAATCGTGTGGCACTGCGCGCTCTCTCCATTCGAGCCGTAGACCGTGAGGGTGTACGTCCTCGTGTAATCAGGAGAGACCGAGTAACTTCCCGACGTTCCAACCGATCCCACTGATGAGAGTGATGCGGAAGATGCATCCGAAGAATTCCAGGTAAGGTAAGCATTCTCATCCGAATCAATCGATGATGGGTTCGCATGGATCCAGCACGAAGGTTCGTCATTATCTGAATCGTCTTCCTCATCGACCTCAACTGTCGTTGAGCACTGCGCTGTTTCGCCACTGTCGTTGCGGACGGTGAGTGTATACGTCTTGTCGTTGTAGAGCGCACCGACCCAGCGATTTCCCGAGGTTGAGACTGATCCGATCGATGAAATCGAAGCGCTCGATGCGTTATCAGAATCCCACGTAAGGTTTGTACCCTCGCCGTATTCGACGGATCCAGGATTTGCATCAATCCAACAGCTTGGATCCTCGTCATTATCGTCATCTTCTTCAACAGTAATCGTGACGCGACACTGTGCGCTTTCACCGCTGTCGTTCCACACCGTAAGAGTGTACGTCTTCGTCATGTTCGGCCACACGACACGTGAGCCATTTTCATTCACTGAGCCGACTGAAGAGAGTGAAGCGGATACGGCATTGTCGGAGTTCCACGTAAGCGTTGTCGATTCTCCGTCCGTGATGTGCGTATCACTTGCCCAGATATCACACGATGGATCTTCGTCCTCAACAGGAGTCTCGCTCACCGTAATCGTCACGCGGCACTGCTCGCTGCCACCATCACCCTGCACCGTGAGCGTATAGGTTGTCGTATGATCAGGAGATACGATGCGCGAGCCATTCACATTCACCGAGCCGATTCCCTGATTAATCGAGGCTGAATCCGCATTGTCCGAGACCCACGTAAGTGTTGTTGATTCGGTATCGCGGATTGAAGTATCGCTTGCCCAAATGTCGCACGACGGCTCATCGACAGGAATATCTTCGTCGACTTCAATGGTTACCGAGCACTGATCGGTGCCTGATTCATTCTGTACTGTAAGCGTGTATGTCGTTGTATTGTCGGGAGATACGATGCGCGAGCCATTCACATTCACCGAGCCGATTCCCTGATTGAGAGTTGCAGTGTCTGCGTTTGCAGAAGTCCAATACAGCGTCGTAGATTCGTAATCCTTGATCGATGTATCGTTTGCCCAAATGTCGCACGACGGCTCCTCAGGATCGCCCGTCCCATCATCCACCGTAACCGTGACCGAACACTCTTCTTCGACCCCAAAGTCGCTATATACATGGAGCGTAAACGTCGTATCCGAATCGATTTGTTCAGCGCGTGAGCCTTTGTTTGGCACATCGCCCACATTTTCAATCCATGGATCGTTACCGATTGAATCCCAGAAAAGGGTAACCGTATCTCCTGGCTCAACCTCATCGTCACTCACCCAAATATCACACGACGTTTCGCTATCATCATCCGGAGGTACAACCGTGACTGTCACCGTGACCGAACATTGCGCCGTCTTTCCGCTCGCACTCGTGACCGTAAGTGTATACGTCGTCGTCTCTTCGGGGAACACGTTGTAGGTACCATTTACTGGCACGGATCCAATACCCTGATTCAAGGTCGCCGACACGGCGTTCTTCGAGGTCCATTTCAATTCAGGATCTTCGTAAATAACGATGTGATCCGGTGTTGCCGTAATAACACATGAAGGCTTATCCTCTTTCTTGGTGTTCTTGAAGGTAATTTTCACGCACTGAGAAAGACTCGGCGTCACCATCACAACACCACTTGAGGGGCTTACCGAAGAAAGCGTCCAACCATCGGGCACAATTTCAGAAACGGTGTGATTGCCGATTGAAAGATTGTTGACGCGCGCAAAGCCATTCGAGTCAGTCGTAACCGTAATCGAATTGTCGATCTTAAAGGTAAACGAAGGCACCGGCGTAATCGCATTTCCGTAGGAATTAAATGCATGCTTGTTGATCACGAGACAGCCTTTAAGATCGCCGCCTCCATCTCCACCGCCATCCCCTCCCCCATCACCACC
>CAYMRY010000003.1:0-2034 GCA_964393065.1 uncultured Candidatus Saccharibacteria bacterium | reverse complement strand
CCATCTCCACCGCCGTCACCATCCGCATAACCAACAAAAGAAATACCCGCGTGTGATCCCGCATGCAGGTCCTGAAGTACAAAAGCAAGTGCCGCACTCGCAAAACTAAAAAGAATAAGACCAAGCACTGCTGCGCCGAGCGCGCGCATTAAAGAAATTCCTCGAATTTGAAACACATCGCTGATATTCATACAATAAATTTGTTAGACAATAATAAAAACACCCGCGCAAATCGCGCGTACTAATACATCCAATATGGGTTTCCCTTTTTATTCGCACGAAAAAGTGCGACTTCACAGCTCCGGGGACGACACTACACGAGAGTAGGGATTCCCTACAACCACTCTCCTATGGTGTGGTAATTTCGCCCCTCTCGCGCCACCTGGCGAGTCGCCATTCGTAGGAAAATATTGGAATATAGTAACCGAGAAAGCGCAAGGGTGCGTGTCTGTCCATCCAACGTGCATAAGCAACATAGGTAGGATCACTCGAGAGCATTCGCTCCTCAGTATATGCACGAAGGGTGTACACGAGGTTTACGCAGACAAGAAGAAGCGAGAGTCGCACAGCCTCATGCCAATTCAGTGCAATAAACGGGACCGACACCATCCACCATCGGAGGCTTTTAATGACATACGCGGGATGCTTCGAAAAACGATACGGACCATTTGTAATAATTCCCCGATTGGTCAGATTAGAAAAACGCACACCAAAACACGCGTCGCACCAAAGATGTAGGACGAGAAGCAATAAAATAATTGAACCATAAACTACCATCACCATGGGATGCGGAGAGAGCCAGTCGAGCCAATTGGTACCATCTGCGTTGTAGGCAAAGTATCGTCCGTAGACGAGACCAAGAAATGGACCATACGAAATGAGTGCTATAAACCATCCAAAAAGCGTGTCTTCGACTTTACGTATATGTGAGTCAAAGAGACGAAGTGAAAACACGTACCCAGCGGAAACAAATATGAGCTCGAGATTTATGAGCGCCAAAAATAAGAGGTCGAACGCTTCGACAAACGGCATCGCAAACACGTTCCACTCTACCGCTCGTAAGTAGCCGATGTTATTTGCCACATCGCCAAACATAATCGGTAGAAAATATCCCTTGACGAGCCACCCGAGCGCATACTGAGTAAGCGAATTCCATTCAACATTTTTCCACTTTCCGAGGAATAGCATACCGGCCTCAAACGCTCCTCCCCGCTCGTACGGCAATCGCCACTCTACGTAGAAAAAGTAAGGAATCGCGATGAGTGGAATCCACGGTGCAACAATAATAAGCCCCAGGAAGTATTGTGCGTAATACTCACGTCTATATTCAGGAAAAAGCCAGTACAAAAACGCAATGATTGAAAGTGCAAGAAAAAAACCTAAGAGTTTGATGAGCGCGCGTATACTAATGTTCGTCCAGGAGTCGCGCGAAGCGCGCATGTTCCGCCACGGTGCTCGGTAAATTTCAACGGCACCAATTACTAGACCAAGGGACGCCACCAAAAATATCACGAGGAGCGGGTTACTTACCTGATCCGCCGCAATCTGAGTGCCATAGAAAAAGAGTATAAGAACAACAAATAGACCGAGAAACGCATCAAACCACCCGACGACCGATTTCGGTGGGTCGATTGGGTAGGTATCATCTTTTTTAATTTCGATATTATTTTTCATGTAAGAAATCGGGAGCTCCGCGGAATCATCCGCGAAGCTCCTCGCATCAGTTGAAGTACACGGTGCCACCCCTCATCTTGCCGAAGATGCGCTTCCCACCATGTGGAAAGCTGAAGCGCCGACTCATGTCCGTCTGCATCGAGCCGCACAGATGACCTCCATTTGGGTGCAGACTCAGTTTCGGCAAGTCGATGCAACCGCTTCGTCCGCAGCTGCCGATCCGAACCCACGAGTTAGGCTCGGGAAAGATTCCCCGCTTCACGCAAAAGGTGCCGGCTTCGGCACTACCGCAATAGAGTACGAGGATCGTGGCAGCAGCAAAAGCTGTGGTCTTCATGAGTTTTCTCCTGTGACTGGGAC
>CAYMRY010000002.1:0-42535 GCA_964393065.1 uncultured Candidatus Saccharibacteria bacterium | reverse complement strand
GCACCACGCGCTGAGCTCTATGTGCACTCGTGGGGGCCGACCACGCCGACACAGCAAGGTTTCGGCATGGGAACGTATCGCCCGGCGTATACGGCACATGCAATGCAGTATCCTGCGCAATACGCATACGCAGCGCCAATGTATTCACATCAGTCGTACATTAACAACTTCCAGCTTCAGCAATTTACGCCGACGCAGCAGTACGCTCCCTACAATTACGCAGGTGGCCAGATGCCGTACACTTACGCTCAGCCAAACTACGTGAACTATGCCAATCCGACGTACTCGTACACACCAAGCTACTCGTACGGATATGATACCTATAGTTACGGAGGTGGGTACTATCCTCAACCAGCGGGAACGAAGGATTTTTGGGGCAATCCTATGTGTAACTGGGGCTCCGATTACGGTAATTTCCCGTGCGATCGCGATCCACATCAATGGGTGCAAGATCCGTATACGGGATCCTGGTACTAACGCTAAAATATTCATTAAAAAAGAGTCGAGCCCGCAGAAATGCGGGCTCGTTAGCTTCGTTGAACCAGAGAGCGTAGCACTCGTATCAAGCCAACGAGCGAGCGCTGCAACTGGTTCATGGATCTTTGATACTGTTGCGTGCGTTGGTGCCCAAGAGGACGGACTTTCTCGGTATGCGGAATGCGCATCCGAGCTCTCAGGAGGCGCTGAAGCGTTTCTTCCGCTCTGAGTGAAAGTCGGCTACTGTACTGTTGCGCAAAATAGTCATTGAAACGAACATTGTCATCGCGTATTTTTCTCAACCGACTGTAGAGAATTCTGCGAACATCGTGTGGCGTCAGTCGATCAAGCATGACGATGAAAACCGGCACAGCTAACCTACGATGCTCGTGTTTCTCCAGATAGCGAGTCACTGCATGCCACGAGCTCTTTATTTGAATCGGCACTCGTTCCACGTGGTGTTCACCGGGATACGTGATATACGCAATTGCGTCGACGCCTCTGAGATCAAGCTCACTCGGTGCCTTTTCGATGGCTATGAGCCATTGGGGAGTTTGCGGGAGAATGACCGATGCTGCTTCGAAGAAGCGTGCTTCAGATCGTTTTCCACGCTCTTCTGGGCTTTCGGTCGAGTACACATACGCCTCCTTGCGGTTGTCTATCCAACGTATACCACGGATTCCTTGGATTGGCTATATACGCAAAAGCATCAATCCCGCTCGAAAGCGGGATTGATGCAGTCAGAGGCGTAAAACTTACGCGCGGCTGATCTTGACTGCGTTTGGTCCCTTTGGGCTTTCAGCTACCTCGAAAGTGAGTGTGTCACCCTCGCGAAGCGAATCAAAAGAAACGCCAACGAGCTCGCTCGAGTGGAAGAAAAGATCCTTCGCTTCGCCTTCGCGCTTGATGAATCCAAACCCCTTGTCGGTGAGTCGTGCAATAATTCCTGTCTGCATATGCATTGAGAATTGTGTTGGTAAAGTATCAAGTCGAGTGCGCTGGTGTTATAGGTCGACCGCTCGAAACTGGTCAGCCCTGAATTGATACCTACAGCATACAGGTATTTAGGGAATTGTCCATGAAGAAGAGGATACCTTTTTAGTCTCGTTGACGACGTGCGCATTTCAGGCAACGACAGCCACGCGGTTTGATATGTTGTTCAAAATACTCCGTATCATAATCATAGGTCAGTTCTTCGTTTTTATTGATAGCGCGCTTCGAAAAAACATAGATGCGCTTTTTATAGATCTCAATTATGCAATTGGGAGCGCATGAATGGTTGATAAACCGCGCCTTATTTGAGGGAATATTTCCGTCGATCGTGAGGTTGCGTGATATTTCAAAAAGATACTTACCGCGATCGGCTTTGATTTGTGCAGGCGTTGCGGGTATCCCCGTGTACTCGATAATGCAGACGCCTTTGGGTATCTTCTCGCTCGCAAACATGCCGCGACCGCTCTTTGAGCGGCCGACACGCAGGCGGTATCTACCGGGCAGAAATTTTGAGACCATGGGTGCGTATTGTATGCAAAAAAAGCGAGCCCGACTAGTCGTCGGGCTCTGAAAGAACAGTGCGAACCGTGTGTGCGATTTCATCTGTAATCCGCACATCTCTTGCAAGACCTGCCACGTGATCGGTATCGATTACCCCGTGATACTTTGCGCGCGGATGCATCGTACCTGAATGCGGGACAACGCGGTCGCGCAATGCGCCAAACGATATGATGATAAAGCGCTCATTGTGCGACTCACTGAGAAGCATTTGGCTGAATAGGCTGTGATACGCAGTATGGGGCGAAAAGATCGTCACGACTGCGCACGCATTATGCATTTCTCGCGCAGCAGCAAGTGCAACGATCCCACCAAGCGAGTGCCCGACAAGCATCACCGAATCACTCTTTTGGTATTTTGCACGAATATGTGCAATGAGTCGGAGCATCGTACCCGTACTCCACGGAGCATAGAGTCTGTGTTCGAAGTGTATCTGCGCTGTGGGGAATGCCTTCTTAAATCCCTTTGCTAAGTGTGGCAGGGGATTGTGTCCGCGAGGACTCACCACCCCATGTATGATCACGATGTCCACGTGCACCTCCGATGAATGCGCTGGTGGTAAAAAAACACAATATCGATAGTAAGTCAAGACAAAGCCCCGGCATGATGCCGGGGCTCGCCCACAGTTCGCTTACTCCACCTTATCTGGAATGCGAATCGGCTGCGGGGGATCGATGTGCGGGGTCCTCAGTGGCCGCGCTGGCTCCTGAATGGGTTCAGGCTGAAAGATCGGATTTGGCAGTGCAGGCTTTTCTTTGATGGGTTTACCCGGCTGGTGTGCGTAGGGCATTGCAGGACTCCTAGTGCAGGTTTGCGTTCATGACGTGTCGGCGATAGGTGCGTATCAGCGTGTGCATCTCCTCAAGAAGGCCCGGATGCCGTCCTGGGTGTTGCAGAGTACTTTTGCGGAGCTTGCGATCCTTCTCAATACGCCGCACCTCGTCGTGCGTGTAGTTCATGAGTTCCTGGAGCGCACTGAAGAATCGCTCGTCTTCGCCATGCATGTTGTCTTCTCGTACAGCACATACCCATTCGGCAGAAAGAATACCGAGGAGTTCATGACGCAAAAGAAGTGCACGCACATCTGATTCGAATTCTTCACCAAGTGTTCTAAGCGGTCCTTTGAGCCACGAGTACTGCGCCTGGACGAGCAGTGTTGCGATGAGATTGATGTTGAGAATATCAATCTCAGAGGCCGAACCTGCAAAAACATCCGTCCTCTCGCCATTGAAGGGCAGATACTTCCGCCACAGGTATGCGTCTTGCTTTCCGTGTACGGTAGTCGTGGGCAGCGTTTTTCCGAGCACATCATGGCACCACGCCGTGATCCGGTGGGGCGTACGCGCCCAGGTAAAGGTTCTCTCGAAGCGACCGTTTGCGTCGTGAAGCAAAATCCTTCGGCCACGTCGATAGTAGTCGTCAGAGCTTACTGTCGTCCTAAAGTCGTTGAGTACATACGAGCGAATCGTGTCGGATGCCAAGTAAAAGCCACATCCAAGAAGAGCCGCCCGCTCTCTATCCAATCTCCCTGCGGTGCATATTTGCATTTTGACGTCCGCGCTACTGAAAACGGGCTTGCCGGTAAAGCGCTCAACGGCTTTCACAAGCATAATGGCCGCTTCGGCGCTGCCTGAGGGCGGTAAGACGACGCAGACGGCCGCACCGTACGACTGATACACGTTGCTCTCAATCACTTTCTCCCAGCCACCTAAGGCTTTTATGAACGCATCCAATGCATGGGCGCCTCTAACATAATGGAGCTTCAGTCCGACAGGAAGCAGTCCGTAGGACGGTTTTCTGCAGATTGCGCGCAGTTGAGCAATGTACTCTGGGGCGCTCGGCTCGAGAACATCGATCAGCTCCTCGATTGTCTTCATGTATCCCATGTCATCCTCTCAAAGAGCTATGGGTCTAGTGAAATCCTGCCATATGTGATTCGTTTGTCGAATGACGTGCAAAATGGTGTGCTGTGTACAGTGATCCGACATGCAGTAATAAATCACTTTGGACTTCGTCTGGTATATAATCGCCCGAGGAGCCACTCGGCTGCCGATATATTAAAAGTAACGTTACCTATACTTAGTACAATTATGTTTACTCGATCAATTCCTTCAATAACACTCGCGAGCATTCTTGCACTGTGTGTCCTTACCTTTGCAAGCGCTGCTTCTGCTCTCACCGTTAGCTGTTCCGGCGTTCCCGGCACAGCTTCAATAGTATGGAGCGCATCTGCAAGCGGCGGCGTACAACCATACTCCTTCGTATGGGGTAACGGCAGCACATCGACTACGCAAACTGTTGCCGGTGTACCCGGAGTGTATTCGATGAATCTTCAGGCGACTGATGCTTCATCTACGATTGCGACAACGACGTGCAGTGCAACCATTGCGCATCCGGCGCCCACTATTAGCTCATTCACCGCGACACCTTCCTCAATTACTGCAGGACAGAGCTCGATTCTTGCTTGGAGTGTCTCAAATGCAAGCTCGACCAGTATTAACAATGGGGTCGGTGTAGTCTCGAGTACTTCACTTACTATTTCTCCGCTCGTAACCACAACGTATCAGCTGAGCGCGACGAACCCGTCGGGTACCGTTACCTCGCAGGTAACAGTCACGGTAAATGCAACGACAACAGGAAGCGGCGTCTCTGCGCAAATTCAGGCTCTTCTCAATCAGATCAATGCACTGAAGGCTCAAATTTTGCTCTTAATCCAGCAAAATACGGGCGGGACAGGAGGAAATGCAACCTCAACGCCACCGGGCTTCTGCTTCGACTTCAAGCGTGACCTTCGTCATGGTGATAAGGGTGATGACGTGAAAGAATTGCAGCGTCAACTCTCGATGGATGCTTCCATCTTCCCACCAGGATCGATCACCGGCTTCTTTGGCCCTAAGACAGAAGAGGCGCTTAAGAAGTTCCAAAGGAAATTTGGTATCTTCAGCACGGGCTCAACAACGACTGGATACTTTGGGCCGAAGAGCCGTTCGCACTTCATGAGCGTATGCTCATCGGGAGATCCCGACCATGACGGCTTGCGCAATTTCGAAGATTCCGACGACGATAACGACGGAATTCCTGATGCGAGCGACCCAAAGCCGCATTCAAAAAACAAAAGCTCTGACGATGATGACGATCGCACAAAGCGCGATAACGATAATCGTGGAAAGGGAAATGGTAAGGGGAATGACCGAGATGACGACTAACCCAACTCTCTGAAATCCGTAAAAAGGAGCCGCAAGGCTCCTTTTTGGTTTGCTCTTTGATTTGATAGTATCCGTCCATGCAAGAGCCAAGAATTCTCGCTGAAAATGACTTTTTGGTCGCACTCGATAAACCAGCGGGACTGATTGTGCACTCTGACGGCAGGACAGAAGAGTCATCGCTCTCAGACTGGATTTTGAAGCACTATCCGGCGCTTGAAATGGTAGGGGAACCGTGGCTTTCTCCGCAAGGAAATTGGTATCCGAGACCCGGTATTGTGCATCGACTCGACCGTACTACTTCGGGTGTCATCATTCTCGCGAAAACAGACGAAGCATATCATTACCTAAAAGGTGAATTTAAAGCACGTAGAATTGCAAAGAGATATCGCGCAATCGTGTATGGCCATATGCAAGACGATGAAGGTGAGATTGTAGCTACAATCGCGCGTTCGAAGGAAGTTCCGCGTCGTTGGTATGCAAAGACGACAACGGCAGAAGACCCGCGCGCTGCTATAAGCGCGTGGCGTGTCGTACGTCGTCGTGATGATACAGAGCCCATCAGCGATGTTGAAGTCATGCCCCGCACCGGCCGGACACATCAAATACGTGTTCACTTTGCACACATCGGACATGCACTTGTATCAGATCCTCTCTACGCCAAAGATCGTGTACCTCGACTCGGTTTTACGCGTCCCGCACTTCACGCACTCACGCTTTCTGTATGTTTGCCACATGGCGTCAGGGAAGAGTACGAATCCCCGCTCCCGAAAGAGTTCCTCTAGTACCACTGGGCAAAGACTACCTCAATCGAAGGATCCGCCTCAGTAACCAGTTTTTTAAACGCATCAATGTCTGAGAGGCCATCCGGGCCTCGATAATGATACGGATACACTTTCTTTGGTTTGAAAGCGATTACAGCGTTCGCCGCATCTTCGACGCTCATTGTGTAGGGAAGATTCATTGGGATAAAAGCAAGCGAAATATTGGTAAGGGAGCGCATTTCGGGGGTATCCGCAGTATCGCCCGCGATGTATACGCGCGTACCCTCACGCTCTATAAGATAGCCATTTCCGCGCCCTTTTGTGTGGAAATGCGCGTTATCTCGCTCAGGCAGGTTGTACATAGGGACCGCAGTGATTGAAAAAGGTCCTTCCGTACGAGTTTCGTCGTTACTAAGGACAATTGTTCGCGCTGCGAGGTCTTCTGGCAGTTGATCCTTTACTGCTTGCGGCGCAATGATACGCGCCGTTTGATGCTGCGCGCGTAGGGTCTCGATATTCAGGTGATCGCCGTGAATATCGGTGAGTAAAATGAGATCAGCAAACGGTTTTCCCGCATACGCGCTCGCTCCTCCCGTCGGGTCAATTGAAAACACGGTGTCGGTCCAGGCGAGTATGAAGCTCGCATGGCTTATGGGAATAACCTGTAGAGAGTCGACAGCTGTGCTTGTGAGAAACGTCATAGAAGTGTTTTCTGTTTGCTGCATATACGCAAAGAGGGCGAGTGCGGAAAGTATAACAACCACACCTCCTACGAGAGCCTTCATTGAGCTCATCATACAACAAATACTATTTGAAGCGTATGGAGAGGCGGCATTATTGTGGACGGCGCATCTGCGCACCTTCAGGGCGAATTTGAATCGTCTGCGCTGTAACACTTCCGTCGGGGTTCGGTGAGCCTGCAACAGAGATATTCAAACCTGTCGTAAGATCGCCTCCAGAACCACTGACCGATTTGGTAACCTCTGTGCTCTCTCCCATAAGTACGATTTTAGTGCTTCCGTCCTGCATTTTTATAGTGACACTTGTAGCGTCCTTCTTGAGAATTTCTCCCATAATAAAGCCATTCGCTTGTCCTCCTCTTTGACCCATAAAGCGCTGATTGTTAGCGTTTGGCATGCGCATCATGTCTCCTGGTCTTTGGAAGCGCTCCTGA
Source organism: uncultured Candidatus Saccharibacteria bacterium (assembly GCA_964393065.1). Classification (GTDB taxonomy): domain Bacteria; phylum Patescibacteriota; class Minisyncoccia; order Phycocordibacterales; family UBA2100; genus UBA10103. The sequence continues at coordinate 35,366 of CAYMRY010000002.1, read as the reverse complement.
TACAACATACCGCCGTAAAAGGAAGCTGCCATGAGTACTACCGCACTCGCTGCTAAAGTTATATTTTTTGTATTCATATCTATGTGAATTAAGACAGCTTTTTAATGTTACTCAAAACGCAGCGCATCAATCGGATTCATGTGGGAAGCTTTTCGCGCCGGATAGTAACCAAATACAATACCGGTAAGAGCAGCAACTCCAAAAGCGAGTGCTACGGACGAGAAGGAGACGCTTGTAGATACGAGTCCTGTCAGGTTGATGGCGTACGAGATTAGCCATCCGAGAATGATACCAATCACACCCCCGATAACCGTAAGTGCAACTGCTTCCATCAAGAACTGCGCTTGAATGTCACGCTTTTTTGCTCCGATTGCCTTGCGAAGTCCAATTTCCTTCGTACGCTCCGTGACCGTGGTGAGCATCATGTTCATAATGCCAATTCCACCTACCACAAGCGATATGCCCCCGATAGCGGCGAGGAGATAGGTGAGTGTTGAAGTAATGCTGGAGGCTGAGGCGAGGATATCGTTTTGGTTGAGCACACTAAAATCCGCCTGTGTCGAATCACTTAATTTATGTCTCTCGAGAAGTAGAGCGGTGATATCTGCTTGTACCGCTGTCATGAGTTCTGATGACTTCGCTTGGACGGCAATCGTCGAAAGGTACTGATCTCCAGAAAAATAGCGCTGCGCGCTTCGAACAGGGACAAAAATAATATCGTCCTGATTTTGAAAACCGGTGCCGCCCTTTGCGACCGTAACACCGATCACCTTGAATTCTATGCCATTAATGCGAACCGCCTTGCCTACAACATCGGTAGCTCCTTCACCAAAAAGGTCATCGCGTGTTGTTGGGCCCAACACCGCAACTTTTGCTGCTGTGTTGTTCTGGATATTCGTAATGAACGATCCGTCCTGAATTTGGACGTTGCGAATTTGTGGGTACTGAGGAGTGACTCCGATGACGCTCGTATTCGTATTTGTTCCTTTCGCAGTGACCTGGTAGCGGCTTGAGACCTGCGAATCCACGGCCTCTACGCCATCAATGTGCTCTCTTATGGCTTCGGCATCGCCATTCGTAAGAGTTTTCGCGTTACCTCGACCACCAGAGGCGCCAAAGCCGCGCGTCTGTTGTGCGCCCGGTGTTACTTGAATAAGATTGGAACCAAGCGATTCTATCGATGTCGAAATTGTATTCGAAGCACCAGTTCCCACAGAAACCATGGCAATAACGCTCGAAATGCCGATAACAATACCCAAAATAGTGAGCCCCGAGCGCACGCGATTCGCGGAAAGTGCGGTATATACTTCAAGGAGAATATCCTCTATTTTCATACGCTATGGCGAGCGCGTCTGCGCGAATGTTTCTTGGAGTCTTCGCTCATGACGCCGTCGCGAATGTAAATAATGCGCTCGGCATGTTCTGCGACGTCTTGTTCATGAGTGATAATGAGAATAGTTTTTCCGCTTTTTTCATGTAATTTTTGAAACGTGCCGAGAACTATTTCTCCCGTTACGGTATCAAGATTTCCGGTTGGTTCGTCCGCGAGAATCATGGTGGGATCATTAACGAGTGAGCGGGCAATCGCGACACGTTGTATTTGTCCCCCGGACAATTGGCTTGTGAAGCGTCCATAAAAGGTGTCTTGGAGCCCGGCTCCTTGCAGTGCTTCCCGCGCCCTTTTTTCTCGTTCTTCCCGTGGAACTTCCGCATATATCATAGGGATCATTACGTTACGTAAAACACTTGTGCGCGGCAAAAGGTTAAATTGTTGAAATACAAACCCAATCTCACGACTTCTAATCTCTGCAAGTTCATCGTCGGAAAGTTTTGATACGTCCTTACCATTGAGCTTATACGAGCCCGATGTTGGTGTATCAAGGCACCCAAGGATATGCATTGCAGTCGATTTACCCGATCCGCTTGGGCCCATGATTGCCACAAATTCACCATCCTCAATAGTGAAGGAGATACCCCGCAGTGCGTGATAGGCAGCATCCCCGGTGCCATAGGTCTTTGTAATGTTCGCTATCTCGATCATGGTTCTGAAATACTTAAAAGCGAATCGGCGGGCCTCCCGTAGCGCCTCTGGTGTTTGTTGTTGCTTGTGTCGTTGAGGGTTTAATCGTGCGAACAACGACTTGTGCCCCCTCAGAAAGACCGGAACGTATTTCGACCGACGTATCACTCGAGAGTCCGATTGCAACCGGTATGGATTGTGGTGTCTGTATAGTGTTTACTCCCTGAGGTGTGTTATCAGCGGTCAATTCTGGTGAGAATACCTGTACTGTCGAGGAATCATTTTGAGTTTTTACTGCGCTGAGTGGCAGAACAAGCACATCTTGCACTACATCCGTAATGATCGAAGCGTTGGCCGTCATCCCACTTTTTATTCGGGAGTCTTGTGTATCAAAACCAATTTTTAACGTGTACGAAACGACACCTTGGGAAACCGTACCGACGGCATTTATTTCAGCGACCGACCCAGTAAGAGTAAGTGCTTCGAGCGCATCAAAGGTGAGTGTCGCTTTGTCTCCGATTTCAATTTTTGCGACGTCGACTTCATTGAGCGAGAGCTCCGCGATTTTCTGGTCTGAAATAAGTGTTCCGACCGAGCCACCGTTTGCAACCGTGTCACCGCGCAGAATGTCGAGCGTTGCAACAATGCCGCCAAATGGCGCACGTATCGTATGGTTCGCCAGTGTCTGCTGTGCATCTACAAGAGCTGCTTCCTTCTGTTTGAGCGTGTTTTGCAAGAACTTCACGTCAAATGAGTCGCTACCGTTACCGCTTCCGATGGAGCCGAGTTCGAGCGCGTGCTCTGCGTCGGTAAGCGAGTCACGCGCGGTATCGATCGCCTTAACGGCCGCCGTGAGACTGGAAACAACGCTATTACTTGTCGTGACAAAGCCGCGGGCTTTCGTTTGAGCAGAGGGGATCGCGGAAGCAATGGTCCAATTTCTGCGCTCGAGTATGTCAATCACTGTATCTATGAGATTAGTTTCACTTCCTGCTGCTTTTGCAAGAAGCGTTGCCATCGTGCGGGCCTCCGCTAGCGCGCTTTTGATTTCTTCGGGGCTTGATGTGCGAGAAAGATTCTTAAAGGTTGCAGCGCTCTTAGTGTATGCATCGCGTGCGAGAAGATAATCAGTCTCTGCTTTTGCGGCGAATGATTTTACAGTCGTTTGATCATCGTTCGCCGCCGAAATAAAGAGATTAGCATAGGCATCTATGTTTTGAGTACCGACTGATATATCGGTATCGTATAAAATAGCATCCGCTCCTGTGACAATATCGGGGATTTTAACGAATGCCTCTGCGAGCGCCACATAGGCGTCATCATACGAATCGTCGAGATCGCGCTTTGCGCGTGCCACATCTTCTTGTAGTGCTTTATAGTCGATCGGAGCCTTGAGAGTGCTTTCTTCGAGATTGAGTCGCGCCTCCTCGACCGCAAGAGCCGCATCCGTCACTGCACTGCGAGCGTTTGTGCTATCAATTGATGCAATAACCTGTCCCTGAGCCACTCGCTGTCCAGTCTTTACTGCTACGGATACTATTTCTCCGCCAACCTTGGCTTTAATGTCTGTCTCATTCGTCGAAGCAACCTGTCCACTTGCGGAAATAGAGGAAACAATGGTTCCTTTTGTCACGGTTCCGAGTACGTAGCGTGTCTCGTTAGATGTTGTTGCATACGTCGCATATGCGTAATAGCCGCCTCCCGCAACAATGGTAAGAAACGCTATGATTATAAAAGGATGTGACCTGACGCGAGAAAAGATTGAAGTAAAAAGTGACATGCAATGAATACTATCCCTAATGCATTCATAATACACGGGAAATCGTTGTTTGTTTCAAGTATTAAAGAAGGGGCGTGCCTACGAAGGCACGCCCAGAATCAGCTACTCGAAAATCGAGTCAGTAGAAGTGGATGAACTTGCAGTCACCGTTCGAAAACCCGGCCTTAGAGGCCTTGTCGCGAGCGAGCCAATTGGCAGCACCACGATTGATTCCGGAACCGCCGAGAAAGCCGCCTTGCGTACTGCCGTCATTGCAGTGCAGGATGCTCACATCGGCGCTCCATTTCACGGCGATTGCTTGGCAGCTGCGTTGTGACGACTCCTCGCATTCGTTCAGTGCGTCGTCGCGCGCATTGTTCTCAGTGCCGAAGTTCGAGGAAAATACCCGACCGTTTGTCGACACCGCGAAGCCGATCCAATCGCTTGATGCAGCAGTCGGCGCTTGGAGTGGCTTGGCCGCTTTGATTTCGGCTGCGAAGGCAGTCGAGCTTGAGAGTGGCGTGAAAAGAGCTAGTCCGAGCACGCATGCGTGCATGAGCCTACAAGGACGCATTGATTTTTCTCCACGTTACTGGGCTGAGCACACGAATAGTGTGCGCCCCAATAATACTGATACAACAGACATCCGCAATGGCTCACTGAGGATAATTAAGAAGACTGCCTCATCCTTGGATGAGGCAGTAGAGCTAAAAAACGACCTGATATTCACCGCCTGACAATTGAAAACCCAAGGCGGCAGTGTCGATGAGAGAACGCTGCATTCGTACCGTGCAGAGCGCATTAAGGGCGATTTTTCCGTGGCATGTGACCAGTGGATCATGCAGCGCCAAAAGAGACAGTGCTCGGTACGCATCACGGCCGCAATTGTGGAGCCGCCGCATTGAAGCGAAGTCAGTATGCAGTAATTGTAGCGCACGTGAGAGTGCAATACCAAGAACGGCACGGACTTCGTACTGGAGGAGTCTCTCCTCGAGAGTTATCGGATTACGATACAACTCGTCGATGGCGAACTCCCAACCAAAAAATCCAATCGCATGCTGCTCATGAATATGCTCGCGCAATGTACTACGTGGATCATCGTGAATTTCCTCCTGAGTCACTTTCAACCACCATAGTGTGTAGTCCAGACGCTCCTCCGACGCGCATCGCATGGCTACCTCCAACCGCTTTGTCCTGAGGTAAGTATACTCAATTTCATGCAGCCGCACTTGAAGTGAGTCTGCAATGTCTCATAGCTTGTTACCGTACAGTCCCGCTTGTGAGATAGGATGAAGATACCTACAATGAGTGCTTCTTCATGGCACGCTCATTTGCACTTACGTTTCTTATTCTCATCACACTCCTCGTTCCGGGAGTTCATGCTGAACATACGTTTTCCCCTTCGGTACCTTTATCCGATGGGATTTCGCTCCATGTTGAAGTGAATGCTGCTGCTGCAGAGGAAGTATCGTTTGAACGACAGCAAAAACCGGCACTTCTCGCGATTCCTTCTATTGCACTTAATGCGCCGATTATTGAAGTCGGGCTCACCCCAAACGGCGCGATGGATGTGCCTGATGGACGCACATCCTCGGTGGGCTGGTACAAATATGGGACGATTCCGGGGAATGTAGGAAGCGCAGTTTTTGATGCGCATGTGTATGCGGCATTCAAGAATCTTTATAAAGTTCGCGAAGGTGATTACATTCTATCCGCAATGGAGAGCGGCACTGTGCATCGATTCCGGGTAACTGACGTCAAAGTGTATCCGCTCGAAAAGGTGCCTCGCGAACGTCTCTTTAATACGCATGATGATGCGTATCTCAACCTTATTACGTGTGCGGGATCGTGGAGTAAGAAACGAGGAACCTACTCACATCGTCTCGTTGTATACGCAACACTGCAGCCGTAGGCGTATGTGTTATTCTGTGACACATATACGAAGTGAAATATGAAAACTATTCTCATAACAGGAGCTTCGAGTGGAATTGGTGAAGCATGTGCAAAGCGTTTTGCACAAGAAAAAACACATCTCGTTCTTACTGCCCGAACTCTCGAGAAGCTCGAAAGGCTCAAGAAAGAACTGGAAACCGAGGAGGCACGCGTGGATGTGTATCCGCTCGATGTGAGGGATCGCAGTGCCGCTGAATCGTTTTTTAATACGCTAAAGGAGGAACGCCGTAGCATTGACGTGCTTATTAACAATGCAGGCCTTGCACTCGATATGAAGACTTTGTATGAGGGGGATCCGAGCGATTGGGACACCATGATCGACACCAATGTTAAGGGGTTGCTCTACATGACGCGTTCAGCGCTTAGCGGAATGATTGCGCGCAACAGTGGGCACATTGTAAATATAGGATCAATAGCGGGGACGCAGGCTTACGCTCAAGGCGCTGTCTATTGCGCGACCAAAGCAGCAGTTCGTTTTATTTCCGATGCACTACGTCAGGAAGTAGTCTCGTACAATATTCGCGTAACCAATATCCAGCCGGGTATGGCAGAGACCAATTTCAGCAACGTACGCTTTAAGGGAGATACTGCACAAGCAGATGCGGTCTATGAAGGAATAGAAGCACTTACTGCGGGCGATGTTGCGGACGCTGTCGCCTATGCCGTATACGCCCCAGAGCATGTGCAAATCAGCGAGCTTACGATCATGCCTACGCATCAAGCGGGTCCTGGAGTAGTACACAAAAAAGCACACACATAGCGTTAGTGGGAACACAGTACATGCTCGAAAAAGTGCCGCTTTTCTGATACGATTACGGTATGAAAAACATACTTGCTGGGGTCATAGGCATTCTCATTATCGGCGCCGGTATCTATTGGTATCTGCAACAGTCGAACGACGTAGTAAGCTCTAAGACTAACGAGGCAACTACAACACAAAATACAACGGTACAAGTACCTGCTCCTGTTGTCGACAAAACGAAGACGGTGATCGGAAAATCGGTCAAGGGAAACGATATTGTTGCGTATCACTTTGGCGAAGGAAGCAGGGAGGTTGTGTTTGTAGGTGGCATGCACGGCGGATACTCGTGGAATACATCACTGCTCGCGTATGAGGCGATGGATTACTTTGAAAAGAATCCAACAGCGATTCCTGCGGGCACCAAAGTAACGATTGTGCCAGTCATGAACCCTGATGGTCTCAGTCTCGTCGTAGGCACAACGAGTCGATTTACAAAAGCCCAAGTCACTCCCTCACAAAGCACGCAAACAACCGCGCGATTTAACGGCAATGCGGTCGATCTCAACAGAAATTTCGACTGCGATTGGAAGGCAAGTGGTACGTGGCAAAGTAAACAGGTGAGCGGCGGCAGCGCGGCATTTTCTGAGCTCGAAAGTCAGGCGCTGAAGAGTTATATGGAACTCAACAAACCGAGTTCTGTAGTCGTGTGGTACAGCGCGGTTGGCGGTGTCTTCCCGTCGAAATGCGATGGAGAACCCTCCTCAACAACACTCGCACTTACCGATGCGTATGCGAAGGCATCTGGCTACAAAAAGTACGCTGATTTCGATTTCTATGAAGTAACCGGTGATATGCCGAACTGGCTCTCGAAGATTGGTATTCCTGCAATCAGCGTACTTCTCACTAATCGTGAAGATACCGAGTGGACTAAGAATCTAAAGGGGATAGAAGCGGTGCTTAAACAGACGCAATAATGCTACAGTCACTTCGCTGGAGAGTTATTGGCGGGAGTGTCGTTTTAGCGGCGATAGCTGCGGTTCTTAGCTATGGGTACCTACTGCCGCAACCGGAACCTCTCCCTATAGTCGCGAAAGAGACGGCCGTCCCTTACGCGACTATATCTACCATTGGGTATTCCGTTCAAGGTCGTCCCATTGAGGCATATACATTTGGCTCAGGCTCGTCGACGATTCTTTTTGTGGGAGGCATTCATGGTGGGTATGAATGGAATAGCGTTCTTCTTGCCTACGAAGCGATCGATTACCTCAAGAAATACCCGGATATAATCCCGTCTTCTCTTCGTGTCACTATTGTGCCGAATGCAAATCCGGATGGCGTGTTTACCATCATCAAGAAAGAAGGACGATTTGGACTCTCAGATGTGCCCGAGGGGACGCATGAAGAGGGACGGTTCAATGCCAACGACGTTGATCTCAATCGCAATTTTGATTGCAAGTGGAAACGAGAGAGTACGTGGCGTTCGCAAACAGTAAGCGCAGGCACGGAGCCTTTTTCAGAACCCGAAGCACGCGCACTTCGCTCACTCGTGCAATCACGTAAGCCCGACGGCGTCATATTCTGGCACAGCCAAGCAAATGCAGTCTATGCATCAGAATGTGAAGAGGGGATACTGCCCGGTACTCGAACGCTGATGAATACCTACGCAAAAGCCGCAAACTACCCCACAGTGGATACATTTGATGCATACCCCGTAACAGGGGATGCTGAGGGCTGGCTTGCCTCAATCGGAATTCCTGCGATTACCGTCGAACTTTCAAGTCATGAGTCAATTGAGTGGGAGAGAAATCTTGCAGGGCTATTGGCGGTCCTAAAGGATATTTCAAGATAACACTGAATACGTGGCTTTGTTGAGCCACTTGAAACTATTGACAAAATAGCAATATCGTGTATTATTCCACGTAGAGCGACGGGGCGAGGCAGTGAGCCTTTCCCTTGATCTTGCCATTTGCGCTAAGGGTGCACATGGTGAGGCCGGACGAAGTCCGAGTCGCAAAAAATACTGGCCGCCCCGCTGTTCACAGTGGGGTGCCTTTTTTTTAAGATAGAATACACTCATGGCCGAACATCCGATATATCAAAAATTACTTGCTCAGCATTTAAAGATTCTTAGCGATTTACAGTATGAGAGCGGCCTTTTTGCAGCCTCACGCAAAGGGGTAGATACAGGCTACGATAAAGCATGGTTGCGAGACAACTATTACGAATGTCTCGCCTTTGAAGTAGTCGGCGACTATGACACTGTGCGAAAGACATATCGCGCTATTTTGGATATTTTTAAAAAGCACGAAAGTAAAATTGATCATGCCATTGCAAAAAAGCCCGAGCACACGCATCAGTATATTCACGCGCGTTACCACCCCCTCACGTTCGATGAATTTTGGGAAGAGTGGGGGAACAAACAGAATGATTCCATAGGGTGCATTCTTTTTAAGGTCGGTGAAATGGAGCGGCATCAAAAGGGATTGATTGTGACCGACGATGACGACGTGCGCATTCTACAGAAATTAGTATGGTACCTCTCCACGCTTGAGTACTGGCACGACCCGGATTCGGGTATGTGGGAGGAGAATCAAGAGCTTCATGCGTCTTCGGTAGGAGCATGTGTAGCGGGACTTAAATCCGCGCGATATATTGCAGGAGTCGAAGTACCTGAAGATTTGATCGTGAAAGGTGAGACTACGCTCGCGCACCTCTTACCGCGTGAATCTGCGGGTAAATTCGTTGATCTTGCACTCCTTTCGCTTCTGTGGCCATACGACGTTGTCACGAAAGCTCAGGCCGACGAGATACTGAGTCATGTCGAGTATCATCTGCTTGGTAAGCGAGGCGTTATTCGTTACAAGGGAGATCGTTACTACAACAAAAACGAGGACGGCTGGTCCGAAGAAGCCGAATGGACGTTTGGCCTCTCCTGGCTCGCGATTATCTATGAGCGTCGCGGGGAACACGAAAAGGCTCGTGAATTCTTCCAAATGGCAAAAGATACCGCGACCAAATCAGGCGCCATCCCTGAGCTCTACTTTTCAAACTCGACAAAATATAATGAGAACACACCGCTTGGATGGAGTGAAAGCCTCTTCATTGTCGCGCTGCATGAAGTGAACGCACGACGACTTCGCTAAATCCGAAAGTTTACCGATGAGAAGATTTGGTATACGCGAATTCCCGAGGATCGAATATTTGATCGCTCGCTTGGGGTGGTAAAAAAGTGTGACCTAATTCCACAAGCTCAGCCATCTCATAACGCGCATTACCCTCAATAAGGGTAATGACTCGTTTTGCAAGAATGTGGCTCTCTGCGTCAAAATAATACAGAGTTTCGATGCCATCTTCTTCATGCACAAATATCCAATACCTGTTTCCATTCTCAATTGTCGTCTTAAGAAATTGCAGCGATGACGAGAGTGAAGGAGCCTCGTCAGTCGTGTGGTTCACGAGGCTGGGCTCGTACAAACTGCTGATATTGTGCACTTGATCAAATGCCTTTCGGGTCAGATCTATTTCGTGTGTCGTACCCGTTTCCGCACACAGTGTCTTCGAGGGTGTTCTCGTGTCTTTTGCGCAGTCCTCTTTAAACTCCAAGCGCTGTTTTTGCGTATCGTCATTAAGAATGAGATAGGCCGTGCGATAGGGGGGAGTAACATTGTACTCAATAACGCTTTTGCGCAATTGACCGAGCCGCCATTCGCGAACGGTATCAGTGCGTAAGGGAACTTGTCGAGCTTTCTCAGGCAACATGTTTTTCACCTTTGCAACGTACACGGGTTTATCTCTCCCTTCTTTGACCAGATACGTATGGGTGTAAATTTCCCCCGACATACGCTGCAGTAGTTCAAGTTGCAATGAATCCGCGCGGCTTACAAAATCGTGAAGGTGGTATGCAGCGAGTTGCTGCGGCAAAACGCCATAGAACATGATACTGGCACAAACGATAGAAAGTAGCGCGCGCATAAGCGGCGTATTGTATTGCGAGAGTCCTAAGATATCGCCGGGTTGCTCTGCACGGTCGAGTGAAAGCTGCCATCCCCCGTCATCCAGCGTCTGCAAAGGGATTCGTGAGGTGCGGCGTGCCATGGTGTCGTTGGCTTTATAGTACGTTACCCCTCCGTACTGTCTATTGACGCACCTGTGGGTAACAGTGCTCAAAAGTAAAGAGGACTCGCTCGATGCGGGTCCTCTTTGATGCCTAGCAGCGCGGTTTATTCCCATCGCGATTTGAACTGCTCCAATCGTTTCTTTCGATCTGCCTCCTTTCTGTATTCGTTGTGTACACGCGCTATGCACGCTCCTACGACGACTACGATTAAGGAGACGATAACAAGATCGTTAATCGAGACATACAGCACCTCCGTTTCCTCTCGCACTAACAAGTATATGGAGAGCACTATAAGTGCGACGATGCTTACGACGTCCTTGCAGCTCATGGAATCCTCCGCTTAGCTCCTGAGCAAGCCTATGATGATGGATGCAATGAGTCAATGAAGAAGAAATGGTACACTTTCCCTATGCGAGAGAAATTTAAAGTATTGGGAAGTAAAGCACTAAAGGCAACAGCGGTAGTTCTTCCGCTTCTCGGTGGCGCGCAGGCGAACGCAAGTGATTCAGGGAAAATGAATATAACACTCAACAAGTTTTCGGAATCTGTGAATTCGAATTACGATTCACGAATGATGCGTATTGGCGGCGACGCTCCGCCCCCGAGAGAATTTGCTAACTTTTGCAGTGCGTATCCAGAGCAGTGTATGAAGTCGGACCTACCAGAAACTTTGCGTATGAAGCGAAAAGAAGGAAACGATTTTGATCTTCTTCAATTGCGTGAAGTACACAAGGAGTTTGCGAAAAAAATGACTCCGGTATCCGATCAGGAGGAGCATGGATCTGAGGATGTCTGGACACTGTCTTTGAGGGGGGATTGCGAGGAATATGTGAACAATAAACGCGCAGAGCTCATCAAAAGAGGGTGGCTTCCGGGACAGTTGCTCGTCACTTTTGTGCGTACGGGAACCGGCGAGGGACACGCGGTACTTACGGCACGCACTGCAAAAGGTGACTTTGTACTTGATAATCTTCACGAGGAAGTATTGTTGTGGAGCGAGCTTGCCGAGCGTCATGGCTATAAGTTTATTTCGCGGCAAAGCTCACTCGATCCACAAAATTGGACCCCAATACTCGCATCGAAATCTAGCTCCTGAGGCCGTCTCAATTTAAAAAAGCAGCCCCGCCATCGAAGAACGGCGGGGCAATAGAGATCAGTCACGCTCTGGCATATTTCGAAGAATACAATACGCCCCCACAAAGAGAGTCACATTCAGTACCGCCGGGAAGAGAGCGCGGGCTGTGTTCTCGTACGAAAACATCTGAACGATGTTCGTTGGAATTGGACACGACAAGAATGCGATACACAGAACAGTTAAGTACAGGGCGAGAAGGTTGGCGTTATAGCCCCGAATCGTGCTGTCCCATGCGAGCATAGTTCCGTTCACGACAACGCTGACAAGAATTGCAGCTAGTGCTGTGGTGTGGAGGTCCATATTCGACTCCTAAAGAGCTATTGGGAAGCTTCTATGTACCGCATTTTCTCCAAAAAGCAACAATGTGTGCAAATTGACTTTAGCTCGAAAACGTGATACCGTGGCTCTACGTAAGGCTTTTTTGCCTTACTCGTATGACAGAAATCGCTATAGCCCTAACGGGCTTTTTTGTTTGGTCGGGAATCGGCATTTCTGCCGCTACCACCAGTCCGGAAGCAGTTTTGCCGCCGGTCATTGAGAAGGTCTCAATAACACGAGAGCTAAATAAATCAGACGCGCGTACGGTCAAACTGACCGCGTACAACGCGCTTCCTGAACAAACGGACGATACGCCGTTTCTTACCGGTTCCGGTATTCCTACCAATCCAGAAGTCATCGCAGCACGCTCCCAGGACATGGCGGCAGAACTTCCTTTTGGAACGGTTATTGCGCTTGAGGCCCCGCACAAATCTCACTCATGTGGCTTCTCTACTGTCGAGCACTTAATCGGATATCGTGTAATCGCCGACTCCATGCATGAGCGAAAACGCAATCAAATCGACATACTTTTGGATGAGAATGATGTCGTCGACATTGGTGTATCAGGAAAGCCAAAGAAGGCAACCAATCCCGCGATCGCGCTTGGTCTCTGCAACGTCAAAATGCGTATTGTGGGCAAAATTCCGCTGAGCGCGGTGCCTTCTACTCAATCTGAGCTCGCCATGATCGTGGAGCGCACGCTTGCGGCAAAGTAGTACACAGGCGCGCAGCTTCAGAGTATGCGCGGACGCGCTGTTTCGGTATACTAAGCGCATGAGCGATGCAAAAACGATACTGATAGTTGAAGACGAGAAGGAGTTACGAGAAGTACTTGCAAACTTTTTACAACAGAACGGTTTTATTGTCTTGCAGGCAGAAAATGGCGCGAAAGGTCTCTCAACCGCGCTTGATCGCGAGCCCGATCTTATTTTGCTCGATATCAAGATGCCGGAGATGTCAGGCTATGAAATGCTGAGAAAACTGCGCGCAAGTGGTAATTGGGGAGCACATGTGCCGACAGTTATTCTCACCAATATTCAACCCTCAAGCGAATCCGAAAAAGCCGACGTGGAAGCGATGGAACCGGCGCACTATTTTGTTAAATCTGATACCGATCTTGAAGAGTTTGTGACCAAGATTCGCTCGATTTTGGGAATCACGGTGTAGGGAAGTGGGTAAAAAAATCCCCGCAGCCGATTGGCTGCGGGGCAATTGCGTTCATGGCCTGCTGTTGAATCAATTCACGAGACGCCACTTCTCTGCGTTGCAGACGTCGTAGTTCCTTCTCGTAAAGCGAGTTCCAACGGTGGTGATGGCGAGAAGATCCATTTCGCAGCGACACGAGCCGTCGTCCATATCGACTGTAAGCTCCTCACCTGGTTCGATCAGGTACTTGATGCGATCCTTACCCCACGACGTGTTTAGGGAGTTCGTCGCGTAGAATCGCTCGATTGTACGTGAGCTGTCATTGATGATAGTCACGTTTCGATCTTTGCCGTCGACACAAGCGGCGTTCGCCAGCGTCGGTACGCAACTGATTCCGACCGCAAAAATGGCGGAAAGGCATAGGGAACGAAACATACTGCACCTCTTCTGTTGTGTTCGTGACCACGATGAGTTCTCACCGTGAGGGAAATTCCCCGCACGATAATACTATGTCTTCATGAAGTTGTGTATGTGTAGCCGCACTAAAAATATTGTTTAATGCGCGGCAAACTAATAGCACGGACGTTGTACGTGAAATTGTCTAATGGTAGTATCTTACTCGCGCGAGAAGTTCTCGCGTTAGAAAAGAGAGGTACTCATGCTTAAGAGAGTCGTTGTGGGCGGGATGCTGTGTCTCGCTTCGTTTTTTGCGCAGTGCGCTCAGGCGCAAATCTCCTGCAGCCGGGATACCGGGCAAGCTGAGATCATTGTCTGCCGGGATCCTTCGCTGATGGCGCTCGACAACGACATGTCGCGCCTCTATCACGACCTGCAGGCGCGGCTTCCAAGGGACGCCCGAGAGAATCTGCGAGACAGCCAGCGTGGCTGGATTCGCCACCGCAATGGGTGCTCCGATGCCAACTGCATCCGGCGCGCGTACAACGATCGCATTCAGGAGCTCAACAACTACTGAGAATAAGTTGTTGGAGCGTTTAGGAAATCGAGGCCGGCGCTTTGTGCGCCGGCCACTCTTTTTCTTGCATGGGGGTAAAGTTATACTGCGACACATTCTTTGTATCCTATTTGGGTGGATTCGTTATACTTGTTGCATGCTAGCTTTCATTAAATATATTTTCGTGCTTCTCGGTGTGGTGTTTTTTTGCTTGCTCTGTTACGTCGGATATCTACTTTATTCTGGGCAAGTTTCCACGCAAACGCTTCTCACTTCGTATCAACAGGTACAATCAAGTACGACAATTTCTTCTACCTCGCCAAATGAAGTAGACAAAGTTGAAGATGCGCATCCGTATCTTTCTGCTTCACAGGAAGCCGCACTACGCACGGTTGGAATTTCGCCTGAAGTACTTCCGAACTCTCTTACTACAAGTCAAAAGGAATGCCTGATTCGCGCGGTTGGAGAAGCGCGTGCAAAAGAGATTATGGCGGGGTCCTTCCCCAGTCCGATGGAAATATATCAGGGCAGAAGTTGTCTTTCGATGTAATCCGCCTCGTTGGTCCGCCGCAACGCAAGCTCTCAATTTCATATCAAAAACGGACCACCTTGTGGTCTTATTTCAGACGCTATAGTTAGCGGCGTTTGCCTTTTTTTGCTGCACGAGCGGCGAGCATCGCAGATTTGATCGCGAGACGCTTCTTTGTCTTGCGGGAATGCGACTTCTTCCTCTCGATTGGCGAAATTCTTCCAATACTCATGCGGCTCAGTATACCGTAGATATTTAAGTATAGCGAGTCATTATTTCGTGACATACTTAGCAGATGGATGGAGCGGCACATAGAAAGCGGATGGTAGGTATCGTCGCTGTGGTCGGCCTTTTCATTGCGTGGTCGGTAGTACTCTATTTCAACTCGCCTGAATCGATCGCTACCTGGATCGGCGTCGAAAACTCGTACGTGCTCCTCCTATTCTTGGCGCTCTTAGGGGGAACGTCAATTCTTTTTCCTTTTCCGTATTACCTCTTTACGCTTTCCTTTGGTGCTGCAGGGCTGAATCCTTTTTTTCTCGGTCTTTCCGCGGGTGTGGGAACACTCGTAGGCGACTCTACCTCATACTATTTGGGGTATCGGGGTAGCGATATTGCACCACCGCGCGCACTCATGCATTTTAAAAAAGTACACGACTGGGCGGAAAAACGGCATCCTGCACTCCTTCCGTTTCTTGCATTCATATACGCGATCAGCCCATTTCCCGATGATTTATTGATGGTGCCGGCAGGACTTGTAAAATATCCGCTGTGGCGCCTGATTATTGGCGTCGGACCAGGCAAGATTATATTTAATACACTCGTGGCTCTGTCGGGATATTATGGCTGGCAACTCTTTGTACTTCCATAGGATTGTGCCCCAAGAGTATATGAAAGTATATTCACACTGAAGCGTCTGATTAGTACAACCCTATGAATACAAAAACACTAGGAATTGCAGCTTTAGGAATTTTACTCGTGATCGCGATTGCGTACTGGTTTCTTGCATCGACCCCATCGAATATTCTTGCCGAGGATATTCCGCTTGATGCGACCCCACAGCAGGTTACGCTCTCAGGAACCTATACCTGCTTGCCGTACCGCGATGGAACAGTCCCTGAGGGTGATGATTGCACGTTTGGATTACGCTCGGATAGTGGGGAATATTATGCCGTCAATTTCGGTGCTTCAGCGGAGGCAATGCGGCAATTTCAGGAACGGGAGCATATTACCGCAGAAGGCTTTGTCGTCATACGAGAGGCATTGAGCAGTGATCACTGGATGAAATTCAATATGAAAGGCGTCTTTACCGTGACGAAGATGCTCCAACCGAGCGCACCACAGGGGAAAATCAACATTCAAGCAGTATGCGAGGGAGCACTCGCATATATGTCATTTCCTGACGGAGCGAGTGCCGATGCCTTTGTACAAGCCTGCATCCAGGGCGAGCATCCGGAAGTCATTGAACGCTTTAAGGTCGAAAACGGACTTGGTGATGGCGCTGCAATCTAGGTCACCAAGAGCTTTCGACTGTGCGTACTAAACGTGGCATAATAGCGGAAGAAGAGGAGTACAATCAATGACGCAACTCTACATGCTCACCAGAGACGATGCGCATTATCGACGATACATCGTTAAAAGGCCGTCGTGGAGTGCCTGGCGACGCAGTCATCTGTGGTGTTTTCCGACGCGAGAGGAGGCGGAAAAGGAACGCGATGATCTTATCGGTCGCCATGCAAAACCACACGGCCAAACGTACGAGATTGAAACTCATGAGAGCGGCGTAACGCTGCTCGATATGGCACAACGTGGCTACGAAGTATAGCGCCTGCACGCAGCGCCCTGCCTCTCAAGAGGCGGGGTGTTCCTATTTGGTAATAAGTATGTCGGCTGCAATATGCTGTTCGCCGAGCGTCCATTCTGAGTGATCGTTTGCGTTGAGAGTGACTTCTACCGTGTTTTCTCCTTTTCTGAAGAGTGAACTTCCCACATAGAACCACGGGCCATAAAGGCGAGCGACTTTGACCCCATTAATAAACAAATGTGCATGGCCTTCATTTGCAATAGGGGATTGCCCTGCTTTTTCAGGCGTGAAGGTAAAATTGGTCGCGGTGATATGGAGGTTGTAGCCGTCCTTGGAATCGGGAAGAGCTTCGAGGGCTACGCGAGGAATTGGTTTTGCTGCATCGATCTCAAGCGTCGTATGAGCGACATGAGGAGCAGAGCTCACGGTCTCCATTGTGGAATGCGATTCATCCTGCATCGGTGATACTTCCGTCGCTTGTGGACTGAGTAAAAAATATCCGCCAATAAGACCGACACCGATGCCAATAATTCCAAATATCACTGCGTTATTCATAGCGACAATTGTAGTCGCTTCCTCATAAAACACAATAATAGTGCACGATTTTTATCGGTGGATACATCCAGCCCAGCAGCACGGCCTGCGCATGCCGCCCTTGAGTTTTGAGAGCGCTTTTTCGATGCGTATAGTTCGCGTTTCCGCCTTCTTGCCGGAAGTGACCCAACAGATCCACTCGTTGCGCGCAAGCGGAGTTACATCTTGCCATGTCGCACGAGCTTTGGGCGATCGCTCTAATGCGCGCCGCAAATCTTC
Source organism: uncultured Candidatus Saccharibacteria bacterium (assembly GCA_964393065.1). Taxonomy (GTDB): domain Bacteria; phylum Patescibacteriota; class Minisyncoccia; order Phycocordibacterales; family UBA2100; genus UBA10103. The sequence goes on along the minus strand of CAYMRY010000002.1, from coordinate 18,078 downwards.
GGGAAGCGCGTGTATGGTGCCACGGTGTATCCCGCCGATGCTCATAGGAAGTGTGAGGAGGGTAGCAACGTCATTAAGAAATTTTTATCTCAGCTTTGAATCCGCCGTAAGCCATCGCACGGGGGTCAAAGGGCATTACCATATCTTTTGCATTCGCGTATTTCTTATCGAAATAGGCCATTACTTTTTTATTGACCGAGTCGCGATGCGCACGATTTTTGAAGACAATAAATGAAAACCATACGGTGTCACCTGGTTTTGCGTTTGCGAGCTCGGTAAACGAGCGTGGTGCTGAGCCACTTGGGTCTGTCTTTGGCTTCAGATCATCACCCATACATTCATAGTATGCGAGTGCTCCGAATTTCGTCCATACTTTTGCACCCTCTGATGCCATCTTTTTGTACGCTTTTAACTTATTTTTCGCAACAGGGAACACAAATCCATCTACATAACTTCCTTTCATAGAATAATTATTTACCCTCATACGCAGCTTGTAATGTTGCAATGTCGAACTTTTTCATTGCGAGGAACGCCCGCGTCACACGATCGGTGGCGTCGCGATCGTCGGACGTCATCATTTCGTTCATTGCGCGGGGAACTATTTGCCACGATACACCATATTTGTCTTTTAGCCATCCGCACTGTTCTGATTCTGGTACTGCCGAGAGCGCTTTCCAATAGTAGTCAATTTCTGCTTGTTCCTCACAATTGACCATGAAAGACACAGCCTCATTGAATGTAAACGCATGTATTCGTGAAATACCATCCATGGCAGCAAACCACTGTCCTTCGAGGGTAAAGTCGGTGAACATAATAGCGCCTTCGGTATTTGGTCCCATACCCTTTTGGTAGAGGGAAAGTGCGCCACGCCGAGCATGTTTAAAGATTGTCAGGTAGTAATCAGTTGCCTCTTCTGCTATTTTGCCAGCGTCTGAAACGAAAAGAAGGGTAGGGATAATAAAAGGCCGCTCCTCTCCCTCAGGATTCGTCAGTATCAACTGCCAGGAAAAGCCGTACCTGTCTTGAATCCACCCGTACCGTTTACTGAAGGGATACTCACCGATATCCATCAAGATTTTTCCTCCATCCGAAAGCTTTGTCCAAGCGTTATCGAGGTGCTGCGCAGCTTCCTTGTCTTTCGAAGGGTCAAAATTAACCATAAAAGAGATCGCAGGCGTTGGCTTGAAGTAGGGTCCTGCACTTATGGCCATGAATGGCTGACCACCGAGCTCAAACGAGACAATATCGCAATCTCCGGAAGGTGTGTTTTTGATAACGCTCGTATTCGTCACTTTGGAGTTTTCAAAAAGAGCAGTATAAAATTGTGCGGCCTCTTTCGCTTCTTTGTCGAACCACAGGTGGGGAACAATTTTGGTGCTTTCTAAACTAGTGTTCATGACGATGATGTAGTGAGGTGCTCGTAATAGTCACTCTAACATACGTTTCGACATTTTCTGATACGTACATCTAATGTTATATCGATACAAGGAACGCAGTGAAATAGGAATGAATCGCATGGTATCGCAAACTCAAGTGCTCAGAACCGCCGGATGGTTTCCGGCGGTTTTTTGGTAATAACAGGAAGACTCAGAGGAAAGTTTCGCTAGCGCGATCGTAGGCGGTCCGAAACTCGCTCAAGAATGTCCGAACTGAAAGATGAGATTGAGTTTCCATACGACGATTCGTGTGAGTCATCATCGTCCGATCGATCGTTATCATTGATCCAATTTCTATCGGAGTCATGATGGCCATTTCCGTACGACGTGTTGTCGGAGTCATCGTGGTCATCCCACTTCGCTTCGTGGTCGTACCATGACTCATCAGACTCGTCGTGCGACCACGTGCTTTCGTCTGTATCGTCCTCGTGGCGCCCATTCTCCTTCGAATCACCGTGCCAGTCTTCGTGTTCGTCGTGTTTCTCAGAGTAGTCATGCTGAGCATCGGTATTTCCATCCCACGTATTGTCATTCGAATCGTACCAGGTGCCATCATGTTTTTTGTACCACCACGTGTTGTTCCACCAGTACTTTTCTGCGCCATCCTTCCATTTTTCGTCATCATTCCAGTTACTGTGGTCCTGATACATGGTAAGTTGGCCGCGTGCCACTCCATCAGGATATTGCTTTGAATGCACGTTCACATAGATGTGACCGCTCTTGATGGCGCGCGTAAGATCGGAAATATTTGCTATGTCATAGCCGATCTTCGAGGTGCAGTCTGAATCCACGATATTTCCATTTCCAAGGGAGAGTGACGTAAGTGTTCCGTTTACATCCCGTCCAGCGCTATCAGAAAACAGATGAGCCACCACAGAACCGTTTACGCCACGAGGAGCACAATGCAGGTGCGCGGCGGTAATATCATTTCCATTTAGAACGGTGAGGGTTACCGCTAATGTGTTTCCTTCACTTTGGAGTGTAATTTTTGAGCTGCCGCTTGTGCCTGCAGCAACAGACGGAACTTCTTCCGAACCGGTGAGATTGGCTTCGTAAACGGTAGAACTGCTGGAGTAGCCATATGAGCCGGATCCACCAGTCCAATTACTTTTACTTTCACCGGTATGGCCGTTGTGGGCGTAGGAAGAGTCGCGCCAAGAGGAATACGATTCGGAATTCGAATCTGCCAAAGCGAAGGTAAACCCGAAGAGTGCCACAAGAGCGGCAAGAGCCGCCAGTGCGATATAGGTCAGATTAATTCGATGTAAATACATAAGAGTTATTCGTTACTTTTGTTAATGAGGTCGCTGCGACTTGGTTGAGGTGAATTGTCTCGACGTACCAATCCTGATCTATACTAAAGGTTGGTAGTTAGATTGCGGTGAAGCGCGACCATAGTAGGCTGTTTTTGAATCGCCAACTGCAAAACGATAATCCCTAAAGAATATCTTCAGGGATTATCGCGGTGTAAGCAGCGCAGGTAGTTACGTTACGTCATTCGCAGTTGAGATGTCATTTCGGCTGCTTTCATTGAAGAATAAATCACATACAGTGCACTTAGTCCTACAAGTGAATAAATGATCGCCGTGAGGGAAGAATTTCCAAAAAGCGTTTCCACGAGGTTGAAGTCGAATAATCCTACTAATCCCCAGTTGATGCCGCCAATAATAACGAGTGATACTGCCACCCAATCGATTGCGTTCCATGTTGATCTCATATGGTATATACCTTAGCAAGTGTGGATGATGGTGCGATGAATCGGTTTTGGTAGGTGAAGGCAACTCGGACATCACATACGATCATAACGCACGAAGCGAATTCAAGATCTGATACACTGTAACGATGGGATTTTTAGATTTTTTCTGGAACAAAAAAGAGGAGAAAAAAGTCGATGACGGCAGTGTTGCAGCGTCGTCGGTTACATTTCCGAGCTCAACGGATAATGACGAGTCGAGTGATTCTGACTCTGGCGCAGGTAGTGCGGACACAGGAGCGAGCGATAGTGGCGGCGGTGATGGGGGAGGTTGTGGTGACGGTGGGGGTTCCTGATCCTGGCCGACAAGGCTCTAGTCGCAATTCGGGATGTTGAGGATGTCGCAATGGTAAAAGTCTTTACCAAGTTCGTAGCCCAACGTAACTGTGAAGGCGATGAGGAGAGCGCCGACAATCGCGTTCGCGACATATATACGCCTGTCTTTAATGAGAGGCACGAGCGCTACCAATCCACCCACTCCCACGAGTGCAATGAGGCTCAATATAATGATTTGCTCGTAGCTCGTCATCACTCCTCTCGGGCGAAGAAGTGAGAGGAAGTATTCTTCTTGCAACGCGACGAGTGCATTAGCTATAAGAAACGGCAGGGAAAAAGCTAGACCTAAGAATAGGTTACGAGCGCTGATCCACATACGAGAAGTATACATGCTGCAATTGACATAGGTACCCCCAAATGTCCACCCATAGAGGCTGTAAATGCCGCATATAAAGAGTGGCTTGCAACAAGAACGCGCAGGTCAGATTCAAGAACAATAAGCGGCTCGCGAATGGTGTCTATGATTGCACGCGTAAGAGGATGTCCATTTTGCGGGTTATCAAAGAGATCCTCATGTCGATACTGTAAGATTCATTCTTCTGTCACCTTAGCACCTTCATGATGAAAGTGATGACGAACGTGGTATAGCAGAAAGATCCCGACTTGAGGAGTCGAGATCTCTCTATGTGCAGCTGAGCCCTTCAGCCCGAGTCAGGCTTTCTTATTCGTGTCCGCCGCTGTCTTCTCGCGTTTCTCGCGAGCCTTTTTCTCTTGATCTGTTTCCATAGGTATTTCGGTTAGGATGCTAAAAATCCTTTTCGACCGCTTGATCAGTATACTGAAACGATCGTGTGGATCGGATGAATGTATGCATCGTTCCCGTCACTTGTGATCCTGGAGCTCCCGGTACAAAACATGTAGACGAAGGCGTATCGCTGCCGTCCCATAACTCACTTGTTATTGAGCGGCTGGAAATTCGACCGTCCACTCGATGCCGTATTTGTCTCTGAACATTCCAAAATAAGATCCCCACGGACTATCAGCCATGGGCATTTCGACGGCTCCGCTCTCCGAAAGTCCATTAAATATTCTTTCGGCGTCTTCCTTACTTTCTGCGGTAACGGCAATTTTACTTCTATTCTCGCTTTCGCTCACTCGTCCCATGCTTTCAGGGACGTCATTAGCTATCAGTATGCTAGTGCCGATAGGTAGCGTGATGCGCATTATTTTGTTCTCCTCGTTTTCAGGTATCGGGAACTCTTCGCTTGCAATGTCTTTAAAACGAGTAATTTTTCCGAACTCACCACCAAGAACGGATTTGTAAAAGATGAATGCCTCCTCCGCATTGCCATTAAAGTTGATCCACGGGTTTATGTTTGTCATATGGGGATCATATCAGTACAGGCGAGTGGTACAAGCGACGTTGTATGCGTTGAGAAACGATGTGGTAAGTAGAGTCCGTAATACTATATCGAAGTAATGAAAGAATGGGGACTAGATCTGACACAATGACTCGCCCTTGTGCCTAAGCCTGCAATATTTTGTTATTTGAAAGACGAAGAGCCGCTCATGTAATCGGTGAGCGGCTCTGTAAGTAGTTGTCGGAGTGCTAGGTACCTTGTACTGCAAGGAAACGCTGCAGGTCTTCTTCAAGTTCAGCGCGGTTCATGATCATGAGCTGCCAGTGAAGAGCGCTCCCGTCCTTCGAAAGCTGACGAAATGTGAAGCGCATAGCGACCTGTTTATATCCGTACTGCAGCATGTGTTCTGGCTTAACGAAATCGCGAACCATGCCCACCGTCCATTCGGTGTCCCATTGCACAAAGGCTCGGTACCGCGCAAGACGCGGAAGTATCGATGAGAGGCCTTTACCGCGTAGACTTGTATGGTGCCAAAGCCCGCCGGAATAGACGAAACGACCTGTAACGAGATTCGCAAGCGGCGATTCTACCTCAGCGATGGGAAATTCTCCTGGGGGAGGGATTGCGTCCCCATAGCAGAACGATTGGTCAGCAACAATATCGGCAAATGTGCGGGTGCCACAATCGTAGAACCGCGCGCCCTGCGCGCAGACTACAGTGCCCGACGCGTCACGACCCACAATCCCAAAAGACTGGTCTTTGGAAATATGAGAGAGCCTTGGATCAAGCATTGGTGGAAAGAGCGCCCAGGAATCCGTGTTACGTGCTTGCGTATGTGCGGCTTCCTCAAGTGTCGTGAGAGAAAGTGTAACTCCTTCGCTCAATAGCCTTTTTTCCGCGAGATCGAAGAAATCGCACACACACGGGAACTTCGTCAGTTCTTGCAGGTCTGCGAAGAAGGGTGTGGATGTCGGTGTCATGTGGTGTACCTCAAAGAGCTGGGTTTTCTGTGGCAGCCTAGAATCGGCTGACCATATTACCGTACAACAGAATTCTTTATAAGCAAAAAAGAGCCGCCTCGTCGATCTTCAAAGAAGAGCTCCGAGGTTTTCGCGAGGCGGAGCCTGGGGAATTCTCGACTAATTCCAGCAAACTAAACGTCATAATTAAACCAGTTGAAAGCATCACTTCTTCATGGCTTGAATTTATGGTACCTGACCCCATTTTCCTCCCATTTTCACGGATGTATATGGAAGAGCCATACTGAATATCAGCGGGCCGTTCTGTCAGAAGGACGGCCTGCTCTCTTTTTGCACCCGAATGGGTATCTGTGTTTACACGTTAGAAAGGTGAATTTTGCGTTTGACAATTTGGTTGCGGGAAGGATTCTGTGTAACATTCGAAATCCCACCATCGAGGGAAGTCTCATCGCACATATCCGCGTGCTCGCGGATCGCGCGATACCGGCTCGGCTCGTCAGACTGGGGCCGTGGGAAGCTCCTGGTGTTCGCTTTTCTATAGCAGAATTCACAAACTCGCTATTATCGAGTCCATTTTCCTACGTAGGCGGGGTTACCAGGATTACCATAGATGAATTGAACATCAGCAGTCGTGGTAGTTGCCGAATTCTTTAAATACCATCCTCCACTGGAGACATAGCCAGGAGTATCCATTCCATCGCCATTCCAGTCACCGACGATAGGCACTCCGGTATAAGGAAACACAATCCACGCAGCATCGGTATTGACTACGGTAGTTAAATTGGTGTTTCGCAGGTACCAGTTGGTGTCCTGCTGAATGATGCCCACGGTATCTATGCCATCGCCATTCCAGTCACCGGCAATTGCCGGGTCATTAGGATTGCCGTAAATAAATACGATATCTGCTTCTCCTGTCGAGTTCGCGTTGCGCAGGGCAAAGATGCCACTTTTAACGGCTGCCGGTGTATCAACCCCATCTCCATTCCAATCGCCACAGAGTGGTTTCCAGGTAGAATCGCCGTAGAGAAACGTGATGTCATTCGAAGCGTCACTAGTAAGTGAATTGCGAATATACCACCTTCCTCGGTCATAGTACCCAGGCGTATCAATGCCATCGCCATCCCAATCGCACGCAAGTGCAACTCCAGGATAATTAAATTCTAGTCCGAGTTCTCCATAGCCCGTCGTATTGCTATTGCGCATGTACCACATAGAGCCAATCACGACCCCGGGTGTATCAGGTTTCCGAGGAGGAATTTGATAGTTATATAGAAATGACCCGTTGCATGCGAGCTTGTTTGAAGTGGCGAATCCTGGTACGCACGTGCCCGTGGCTGGGTTTAGGGTACCTGTCGAATACGTCGTCGGTGCTACCGTCGGATACGCTGTACCGTCGATGACAATCTTTTCAACATAGAGATTGATGTCATTGTGCACATCTTGATGGTAGTCATTGATGAATCGCACCTCAATTTGGTTTTGAGGAATTGGTGCGGCTTGCGTATATCCGTAGGTCTCAAATTCGTTACGCGCAAAGTTTCCGCGAATATTCGTAAAAGTTTTTACCGATTGTCCACCTATCACGAGTTCCATCATAGGAAAGGTACTTCCCGCAGGAGTGCCGGCTGCATAGATGAGTATCGTGTGCCCTGTTGCGGGGGATACCGTAACCGTGCGAGACTTCGCGACTTCAAGATTCCCACTGTCGTCGACGGCGCGGACTTTGATGGTGTAGCTACCTGCAGAGGTCGGTGTCCAATTGTAACTCCATGATGCGCGACCCACTGCGGGATGCCATGTCACACCGTTATCAACGGAGATTTCCACTCCCGCTACTTTGCCACCAACATCAGTTGTTGATCCTGCAATCGTAATCGTGTTGTTCTGCACAAGCGTTGCGCCGGATAGTGGCGATGTGAAAGTAGATACCGGTGCACGTGTATCAGTGGTTTTTGTGGCAGCAACCAAGTCTGCTTGCAGTGTCGCAGGCTGTATGCCCATGTCAGCAAAGAGATTGATGACTGCTTGCTGAAGCCTGGTATCGAGAAGTCCTGGGGTCGCATCGCGACCCTCGTTGTCCAGCGCGTATGCAATATTAATGGTGCCCGCACCAAAAACGTATGCACCGCTTGGTCGCTTATAGAGGGTAAGATGATGCGTGCCGAGACCACTGCCAACCGTATTTGTTGTGTTTGCGACCGAATCCGTTATGTACCCATTTTTTCCCAACGTCGCATCATAATTGAGTGTGACGTTTGTTGTGGAAAGATGGATCAGACCTGCCGGACGAAATCCATTGTCTCGATCTTCATCCCACTCCCACCCCAGTAATCCTGTCGGGAAGGTTGCCGTCTGCCCAGGGGCGAGCGTGGCTACGTTTGTATTTCTCCAAAAGCGCATCTTGCCGTCGGCCTCGGGTACCGTAAACGGATCAAACTGTGAACAGCAGGCAGCGTAAATTGTCCCCGTGAGACCATTTTCAGGTCTACCGGCATCGTATGCAGCGCCCTTCAAATCGCGCCACATCCCGGTCCACACGCCGCTCACAGGATCATTCTTCGCAGCACCCATATCTTTATAGGTCACGAGTGTGCGGTAGTTATTTTCGAAACGCGTTTTCCAGTACACCTCGTTTGCAGTAAAGAATGCGAGATGTACCCCTGCGTTTGCTGCAGCTTCGACATTTGCGCGATGGGCTCCTGACCAATACTCATCGTGACCGGCTGAAATGAAGAGCTTGTGGTTTCTGATATTGGTACCACGTCGGTCGCTGTCGGTATCGGTGAAATAGGATACGTTGAATCCGTTCTTTTCGAGGAATCGGATCATGTTGTATTCCCCCGCAAAAATGCCGCCAAATGGACGAAATGCGGGCATTGCAGCATCAAACATCTGGAACGGCCGATTGTAGCTCACTTTGTAAGCTCGACTTAGAGTGGATCCGGCAGGGCTAAAGTAAAGACTCCACCCACCATACTGGTTGTAAGCCTGCCACGTTGTATCAGAAGTCTGAAATAGTATCGGTGCCGTCGATGTATCATCGCGCACTATGAAGAAAATATGATTCGAAGAACCATTTTCAGGATCTGTACGTACGAGTTTGGCAAAATACACGCCGCTTACGGCATTCGAAGGAATTTGCCAAGATGCCGAAACTGCCCAATTGCCACAATCGACGAGTCCTACCGATGTGTCAGTTGTGCAGGCGGGTTGTACTTGGGGAAGAGTGACCGAGGGCGAAATGGTAGCAACTTTGCGCGCGCCAGTCCCGCCGTAGTATCCCATTCTATAGATATCAATGCGGTACGAAGTAGCCGGCGATTTGATTTTGAATTGCGCAACTTCACCCTTGTTGTAGCTGATGTCGGTTGCGTAGCCTTCAATTGAAGGGGCCCCTTCAATGGGGATATCCCACTCCGTTCGAGGGCTCCCTGCCATGCAATTTTCAGCGACGATTGGATTTGCAGGTGCATCACAGGGAACAGCTGCATACAAGAGCGAGATGGTGCTCATATAAAGCACAATCCCGAGAAACATACTCATAAGGAGGGTGACTCCGCGGCGTTTAGTGAGAATCATAAGGTGACCGCAATAGTATCTTGAGAGTTGATTTCGTCAACCTTAACGTTATGGTTCAATACCTTGGACGCGATACCCTAAGCGTCATGGCATACACACAAAACCCTCATATGCCCCGCGTACGTCGAGAGGCGGCGGACATGGTGAGGAGAGGCTACACACCGACAGAAGTCGGAAGAAGGTACGGAGTGGGATCAAGTACGATCTGCAAGTGGGTGAAGAGGGCGGGAGTGTACGGGTACAACCCAATACCGACACTCTCCGCAAAGCTAAAGTCACATCCTAAACGGATTGCGCAGAAGGTTAAAGAGGTAATTGTTGCAAAGCGTCTCGTCCACAACCGTTGTGCAGAGGTGGTGCATCAGGAACTCAAGAATGAAGGTGTACAGGTCTCCCTCTCCACCGTGAAGCGAACCCTCGAGAGAAAGCGACTCATTAAGAAGCGGAGTCTGTGGAAGCGATACCACCCCCACGTGGAGCGGCCGCTCCCTGAGCATCCAGGGGATCTCGTGCAGTTCGATACCATCCATCGCATGACCGATGCAAGGAAGCGTCTGTACGTATGTGTGGCGATTGATGTCTGTTCACGGTGGGTGTATGCAAAAACATACGCACGCATGAATGGAAAAACAGCACTGCGTTTTCTCTCAGAAGCTGAAGAAAAAGCCCCCTTCAACTTCTCAATGCTCCAGTCTGATCACGGACCTGAGTTTGGACGCTGGTTTGTGACACAAGCTAAGCGATCACATCGATATACTCGTATTGGGAAGCCCAATGACAACGCACATATCGAACGCTTCAATCGCACCTTACAGGAAGAGTGTCTCGATCTTGTCCCTGCGAACGTGTGCACGATGAACGGAGCGCTCAAGAAGTACCTGCCTGTGTATGTAGAGAGACGACTGCATCTGGGGCTCGGTCTCAAAACACCCCAACAGTTTTTAACAGAGTGCGTCCAAGCTATTGATTAGAATACGACCAGGCTTATTGCTAGTTCGGCCGAGGGATCGAAGTGGAACAGGGAGACCACAGGGTTCGAAGAATACATAATGATGGTGACTGTCCGCAGTAACTGTAGGGGAGATGTATCACTAGTCACGCACGCGCTCTGATATCAAAGCGTCCATCTTTTGTGCTAATTCCGTGATGGTTTTCGTTATCTGTAATTCCTGCTCCAACCCTGGCTTTGCAAGAGCGAGCTCGAGCACTTGCACGTAGGCGTACATACCGCTGAGAGCGTTACGCATATCATGTGCGAGTTCGCGGAGTTCTGTTGTTGAGCGTGACATTATGAGAACGGGTTATGCGCTGCAGGCGCAGCTATCATGACGTATATGCAGTAGTTTTTTGCCACAAATGCTCAAGATCAAATGGTTTAGAAAGATAGCTATCTGCTCCCGCTTCTTCCGAAAGCTCGCGTGCGTTTACATGCGCCGTCAAAATGACAATAGGGATGTTCTTGGTGCGTGCGCTGCTTTTAAGCGCGCGTGAGATGGTTCTACCATCTTTTCCGAGGAGCGACACATCGAGGTAAATGATATCGGGAGAATTTTTCGCGACAGCACCCACGCTCGTAAAGGTTTGCGAAGTTCGCACGTCATAGCCCTTGAGTTCCAGTGCCTCTTTCATGACGAACAGTATTCCTGCATTGTCGTCAATGATCATTACTGTTTTCTTTTTTTTCATGTTGCCAGCTTATTTCGGTGTCCGTAGAATCTTGTACCGAGACTCCTGATACGGCAGCTGTTACCTGAATCCTATCACCACCCTACCGCACTTTAGTGATAACAGGGTGAAGCAAACGGGGGATAGGTGAGGTACCGCTCCTGAATTTAAATATCACGCAGCATGAATGGGAAGCGTGAAGTAAAACGTAGAACCAGAGCCGTTGCTCTCTACCCATATTCGCCCTCCGTGGCGCTCGATGATGCTTGCGGAAATGTAGAGCCCCATGCCAAGTCCCGAGAAATTCTGTCCCACCTTATTGCCGACTTGAAAGAAGCGTTCGAAGATTTTCCCTTGATTACTTTTTTTAATGCCAATGCCGAAATCCTGCACGGAAATTGTGACTTCACCGTCGCCCTTGGTTCGTTTTACGATGATCGTATCGGATTGCGGAGAGTATTTAATGGCATTCACTATAAGATTGATAAGCACTTGCCCAATGCGATCATGATCGCCTTTCACTTTGACATTCGTCACTCCTTCGAGCTTTATCGTATGACTTGGCACAAGCAGATGATAATTCTCGACGATGCCCTGAACGAGATCGTCAATTGCATATATACCCTCGTCAATTTCAATCTTACCTGCCTTTATCTTGGAAATATCGAGTAAATCGGCGACGAGACCCGCTAATTGATCGACTTGAGAGCCCATACGCGCGAGATATTCAACGAGCATCGTATCGCTATTCGACTCAAATCGTTTCTGGAGTATCTGTATCAACGTCTTGATCGTCGTGACCGGCGTTTTGAGCTCGTGGGAAGCCATGCTTACAAACGTGTCATTGCGCTCTTGGAGGATTCGATGATTGGTGATGTCTTCCATCGCGAGTAGTATGAGTTCCTCAATTCCCTCGCGTTGAATTAATTTGTGACCGTTAAAGCCTATGATTTTGGGACCCAGCGTGGGGAAGTCAAAGGAAACTTCGACATCGCGAAAGGAAGATTTTTGCGGCCCAATTGCATCGAGAGCATCGCGCAGCGCCGGCTTGTTCCATTGCCTATCATGCAAATCGTACAGCGACATGCCCTCTACCTCTTTTGCGCTCATGTGGAACAGCGTATAAAAAGCGGCATTCGCACTCTTTATGTGCATGCTTTTATCCAACACAATGAGAGGCTCGCGCATTGTCCCCAGGATGGCTTCTGCGTAATCTAAAGACCTCTCGAGTTTCGACTGCGCAAGCTTTATTTCGTTGATATCAATAAGTGTAATAATGGCGCCATCAATTTTGTTATCCCACGTCTTGTACGGCCGCACCCACAGCGTGTACCACCTGCCTTTTTCGTCTTCAACCTCTTCGTGCCGCGGTTGCACGCTTTCGATAACGTCAAAGAGGAGTCCACTCAAGTCGGGAAAGCGGATGGGGAGTTTGATGTCGGTAATGGAGCGTCCGATGTCTGCAGGGATGACGCGCAGCGATTTTTCGGCAATGGGCGTGATGCGTCGAATGCGTAGCTCGCGATCCACGATGATGATAGGAACGTCCGCGGAAGTAAGAACATTCGAGAGATCGTTGTTTATTTGTGACAATTCGGCGTTGCGGCTTTGCATCTCTTCGTTCACGGTTACCAGTTCTTCGTTCGTGGATTGAAGCTCCTCCTTTGCGGTTTCTAGTTCCTCGTTCGTACTTTGCAGCTCTTCGTTCGACGAGACAACTTCTTCATTAACCGACTGAAATTCTTCCCGCGCACTTTCTTCCTCCTCGAGCGCATTGCGCAAGTGCTCCTTTACCGTCGTTAACTCGCGTTGCAATTTCTCTATGGTGCGGTTTGTATCCGGCTTTTTACTGCGACTTGCTTCATCGAGCGCCGTAATATCGTGCACAAACTCTACTACAGGAGAATGAAATACGACGAGAAAGTGCCGATCTTTTCCCGTTTCGCGTTTTAAAGGAATGACTTCAATATCTACAGTGCTCGGGTGACCATCCTGTATCAAGGTGACATTAGTGCGCACTATCGTTTTCTGTTTCTTCTTCGCATCGGTAATAGCATTGCGCAGCTCCATCATGAGGGAATCCTGTGCCATTTTGAGCAGATTCCACGTCGCTTTACCGGTCGGAAAATCAAGGTAGGGCGAGAGATGGCCGCGGAATTGCACCACCTGCATCACTTCGTCAACGACGACGCTCGGAGTTGCAAAACGAGAAGAGAGTAGTATTCGATCGACGCTTTTCGACAATTCACCTTCTAGATCAAACGAGAGCGGCTTTTCTTCGGCACGCTTTCCTTTGGGTACGTTTTCACCCTCCTCGTAGTGCCGCGATTGAGGATTTTCATCGCTGAACGCATCAAAATACGTCGTCGCGTGGATGCTTTTTTCACATATATTTTGTTGGTCTTGTGCTTTACGAGAAAGAGGTCGCTAAATTCTCCGATTCCCTCGGATTTGCCCAGCATGAGATACCCCGCGGGCTTCAGTGCGTAATGAAAAGTCGGCAGAATGCGCTTTTGCGCGTCAGATTCGAGATAAATTAATACATTGCGGCACGTTATAAGATCGAGCTGCGAGAAGGGAGGGTCATTCACAAGGTCCTGTTTTGCAAAAATACACTGATCACGAATCGCCTTGGAAATTTGATAGTGGCCATCTACTTTCGTAAAAAAACGTCGCAATCTCTTGGCGGAGACGTCGGTCGCGATGCTGAGGGGGTATATTCCTGCGCGCGCCTTTGCGACGTTGAGTTCGCTTAAATCGCTTCCAAAGATTTGAAAGGGAATATTTTTGTTCGTATTATCCAGAAACTCAACGAATGCTATCGCGAGCGAATATGCTTCTTCACCGGTCGAGCACCCGGCCGACCACATGCGGACCGTCTCGTTTTTGTCGCGATTTTTAACGAGGAGGGGAAACACATGCCTGCGGAGGTAATCCTGCGCATCGGAATCTCTGAAAAAGCTCATCACGTTGATGAGGAGATCTTGAAACAGAGCTTCTACTTCCGGTTTGGTAGATTCAAGAAAGGTCACGTAGTTCTTCAGCGTATCAATCTTGTGCAGGATCATTCGTCGGCTGATACGTCGTCTCAGAGTGGGAGTTTTATATCTAAAAAAATTCACCCCGGTACGCGCTCGAAGCATCGCAAATATCTTTCGCATGGAGTCTTGCTCTTTTCCGCCAAAGGCATTCGCCGCCTCTTCTACGTCGGTGCTTTTGCGCGATGCGACAAAGGGATGTCGGCTGATGCGGCCCAGCTCTTTTGCAATATCGGCGGGAACAAGGACTTGATCTGCGGCGCCGCTTTCAATTGCGCTATGAGGCATGCTGGGGTGCTTCGCGGATTTTTCGTCCTGAGCAAAAGTAAGACCGCCCTCGCCCTTGATAGCCTCAAGACCAAGAACACCATCGGAAGCATTTCCAGAAAGAATGATACCGATACTTCGATTTTTTTGATCGGTAGCGAGCGTACGAAAGAACGTATCAATGGAGGTGAGTCGCCCTTCGTCTCCTACGCGGGTGACGAGTCGGAGCATTCCACTTTCAATAAACATGTTTTTGCCGGGCGGTATGACATACAGGTTGTCGGCACAGACGCGTGTGCCATGTTTTGCTTCTTGTACCGGAATGCGCGACACGCGTGAAAGTATAGAAGTGAGCATGCTTTTGTGCGTGGGGTCGAGATGCTGCACATAAATAAAAGCCATCCCCGTTTTTTCGGGGATATTTTCTAGAAATTCGGCAATAGCTTCAAGGCCGCCAGCTGATGCGCCAATCCCAACCACCGCACGAAGCGGGAACGAGCGAAGTATCTTTTTCTTGGTCTTGGATTTTGATCGCGCGAGTGGAGTTTTGGCAAACATGAATGAGGTTAGACGAGAATGTACGTTCAAAAGTGAACGACACTCCTTCATACTATACCTATTCTCTGTGAAAGATAGGTGATGCTCACGTGGGCACGGTACGCGCGCTCGTAAAGAAGGGAAAGAGAGACGATCACGAGGGAGTGAAGTTACGGCCGGTTGTGGCGCTTGGTATCAATTGCCCAGGTATATTCGATAACAAGAAAGGCGATCCACTCATTCATATCGCGCTCAAAGAGGAGGTAACTGCCAACAAAAAGCGCGATGGTATTGATGACTTAAAAGGCGATACCATTACCATGTTCGTGGCGTGTCGTTTCCTCGTTGTTGGTAATATATAAAAGCCATCTTTTTATAGTCATAGCGGTATTGTACGGCACGAATACGGCGCTAGAGAAGCGGCTGTAAAAAGGGCGTCGCTTCGTACGAAGCGACGCCATTTATTTAAGACGTACGGACCTTGCAATGCTATTTGACCTCCATACGAACACTCGTACCCGTTTTGTCCGTGCGATAGAAGTACGATTCGCCCTTTGCGAGCAATTCGATTTTAAAACCGGGAATCATCGCTTGGAGGCAGCTTTCAGCCGGTCCACCAAGGCCAAGACATCCATCAGTCCATGTAGTGTCGGTAATTTGAAGGATGACTATACTTTTCTCATCGAAAGAAAGCTTAGCTGCCAAATCCTTGCGCGCAATTGCTGCGGCCGGTTCGACAGGGAGGTCATGTATGCCGCCCGGCTGCGGGTTCTCACCGGAAGTAACAACAGGCATTTGATTTACGATTTGGGCCTGTTCGCCCACAGGCGTTTTTGCTAAAGCTAAATAAGCAACACTCCCAATAACAACGACAACCGCGACCAATATAATTATTTTATTCATACTTACTTAATTTTGACGATTATAGCGCACAATACTTTCAAATAGTTCCGCCGGAGCTTCGCGTATGCTTTAGCGGCAGCGTTAGTGTAAAGGTAGAACCGAATCCAAGTGTACTTTTAACAGTGAGCGTGCCACCGAGCGCATGCGCGAGTGTTCTTCCGATATAGAGCCCCAAGCCCAATCCTTCGACTCGGTTCTTGTCTTTGGCGAGTCGCGCATACGGATCGAAAATACGCTCAAACTCTTCTTCTTTAATTCCGTCGCCATGGTCCGTTACGCTAATTTCAATTGTAGAATCAAGTCGCGTTACTGAGAGCTCAATACTTGTCCCGGCAGGACTGTATTTAGCCGCATTGTGTAAAAGATTCGAATGTATCTGATCCACCCTATTAGGATCGGTCTCCACAGCAATTGGCTCTGAATGGTCAAATGACACAAATCGGTCTTTTCGCAAACGCTCAAACGAGAGTTTACTACGCTGCACCAATGACACTATATCGATTTTTTCTGTTTGTAAGGCGAGTCTATCGTCTTCAAGCAGCGACATTTCAAGCAGCTGTGCTAAATGCCGACTAATGGAGAGCAAATGTGCCTGAATTTCTGCGAATTTCTCTTTTGGTGTACCCCCACTGCCGCTTTGCAGCTCAACATCGAGCGCGGTAATCTCGCACAAGAGCAGAGCGCTCGAAAGGGGATTGCGAATTTCATGCGACGCAATGCGGATAAAAAGATCCTTTTGTCGATTCTGCTTTTCACGGTACGCGAGCTCCTCTTCGATACGATTCGCAAAATTGCGATGATACGACACGGCGAGTTCTGCAAAAAGAACATCGATCCGAGTACCGATAAAATCGATGAGACCTTTAAGTTCCATTCCATCCATTTCTTTCAAGAATCCTTCGTCGGCGAGTTCTCGCACTATTTCGGTTTTCAAAAAGAGAAGTCCATCAATGGCGTCGCGCAGCGAGAGGCGCCGTTCGATAGCGGTTGTTGCAAATTGTTCGCCAAATTGACGATAGTCATCGATGGACGATCGCGGATCGTGTATTTCTTTGGCGATGCGCCGCACGATGGCCTGGTGCTGATCTGCAACCGAGCGCACTATGGTGAGTTCATTTGCGTCATCTTTGATGAGTTCGACGTGCCGGTCGGTTGACGCTTTCTCGAGCTGTTCTGCTTTCATTTCAAGATGCCTCGCGATGCGCGATCTCAGATCCTGCGATACATCTCGCGCTGCGGCGGTCTCTGCTCTATCACGTTTACTACTCATAGGTGAACAATACTTTTTTGTGTGATCCCGACCTAAAGGTTGATGCGCGACAAGATCCTGCGTCCTGTAGGGAAGGAGAAGTGTTGCACCAAACAGTATTTCACATGAAGATGAAGAGTGCGTGTAAATTACAAATTCCGAAGTATTGAGGTCAGTCACTATAATCCTTGGACTGGTTCACAACTCGGGCGTGGGCTGAGGCTATGATTGCGTTTGAGAATCCCTATTTCGTATGAGAACTGTGGTAAATACAACAATCCACAGAAGGAAAATACTTATGTTAGTGCGCTCCCAGAGACCGATGAGCGGTGTCGGGAGATCCAGACCAACGTTTGGGGCAAGTTGGGACGTAAGATAACCGAAGAAGATAAGCAAAATACCGCTCATAATTGTAAATACACGGAATCGCTTTCCGAGCGCTGATGCGCCGAATCCCATGATGAGAACAAAGAGAAGGACTGTTACGCCCGCCCACACAAGATGCAGGGTATCACTTAATGTTCCACCGCCTGCCGCGAGGACTTCGCGCATATGCATGGGGGGCCAGTAAAAGTTGAAGGCACAATAAAAGAGTATGAGCCAGCCAGTGATGCGAAGTGCGCGATTCTCCGCTGCCGCTTTGAGTACGCCCCAGCCAAAAAGTGCGAAGAACACTATGTACGGTGCGGCAGCAAAAAGCCACAGTGTCCTCGTGGGGGCACCGATGGCGGAAAGTTCGCTTGGCGTGTGATTGAGATAACTGTAGCCGGGATAGAATAATGGCACCACTATATTTATTGCCACATACCAGAGCGACGAAAAGATGCCACAAAAAAGCAACGTGCGATCAAGCTGCATATTTCTTTTTGAAATACCGCATGAGGAGGAAGATGGAGCCTGGGCCAGTAATCACCCATGGCAAAGCTACGAAGAGGAGGTTTAGGGAGAAATCCGGGTAAAGATAGACAAAAAGAATGAAGGAACGGGGACAGGCACAGTTATTGCTGAAATGTTATGGTGTAATCTATACCGAC
>CAYMRY010000001.1:0-51072 GCA_964393065.1 uncultured Candidatus Saccharibacteria bacterium | reverse complement strand
GGAACGGGGACAGGCACAGTTATTGCTGAAATGTTATGGTGTAATCTATACCGACTTTGGTCGCCCTGGTTTGCGCACGGTAGCGGTGAGCTTGTATATATCTACCATGTGCTCGACCCAGCTCTCAGTGCCGTAGGGAGTACCTCGAATAACTGACTTGCGTACTGCTTCCAAATCCTTGTCACAGTCCGGAGTATTGATCCATGTGCGGTATGCGCGGGGTAGCTCGACGGGTGGTTCAGATATAAGACGCTTCTGCACTAGGGTACCGTTCAGACGCAACCACGCGCTTCCCCAGAGCCATGATTCAGCATTAGATTCAAGTCGTGCTCGCACAGGGTTGCGCTCAATGTATTTTAATACGGTTAGGAGATGTGAATCGTCTTTCGTGATGAAAGACTTGTAGCGCCCTTGATAGAGAGGTCCGGTTCCAATGGTGTTTGTAAGGGTGTGTACGCGACGCGTGTGGGAATTGGTTAGCTAGTGCATGAAGAGTGCCATGTTACCGTCGTTTCTAGGATACAGAAGTAGATGCCAATGATTTGGCATAACAACAAAAGAAAGAACGCGCATGTCCGTCATTTCTTTTGCTTCACGCAAGAGATGCAGGAAAAGTTTGTAGTCTTCAGTCGTGTTAAATATTTGCAGACGTCCCATAGCGCGATTGAGTACGTGGTACACCTGATCACCAACATCTACGCGTGCGACGCGTGCCATGAAAATTACTATACCACTCTTATTTTGAATTAACTGTGCCTGTCCCCGTTTTTGTTTGTCCCCGTTTTTGCGTTTTTTTGTACCGCCGGGCTCGTGAATAATCACGAGATCTTTGGTCGACGTGAGCGCCTCCATTGCTTCCGGATTCTGCGCAAACTTTGCTTCGATGGCCCGTTTGATCAGGGCAGAGTGCTCTGGCGAACGATAGATGATCTGATCTCCGTTCCACCACACGTAGTCGCCCTTGGCATGGATGCGCATCTTCCATGCGGGAAGTCCATCCATGTTAAAGATTTGATCGCGACGTGGATCATCCGACGGAAACTTAATCCCCTGAATGAACGCCTCCACCGTCTTGCAACGAACACCGTCGAGGACAAACGGGTGAGATGAAAAATTGCTCATCGCACGGCCTCGCGGATCGTCAGATCTGAAGCACGCGTTTATACAGTTCACGAGACACCTCCAGGATTTGAGATATGAAAGAACGTGCGCCAACAATACCAACAAACGCTAACAAATACCAATGCTCCCCTGGGCTTTTGATCTTCGAACCTTTTTCAATGCGGAAAGGGTGGTGGTGCCAACTGTTTAAAGAAGAAGCCGCCTTTGTGGGGCGGCTTCGGCGGAACGAAGTTCGATTATCTGGTGTGTGCTGCTTCCTGGTATGCTGGAAGCGGTTCGTATCTCAGCACCTGCGGTTGGCCGTCGCGCTGGGTGCAGAGATGCATCCCTCCGTCCTTGATGACGATGGCCTCTCCGGTTTCCAGAAGATGAATCTCGTAGTCCTTCTTGCCGCGATGACACGGCAAGACGAAATACGGACCCAATTCGTCCTTCTCGACATCGGGAACCGGAAGGTCCGAATCGAATACCGCCCGCATGGAGGCAATCATACGCCCCTCCTTGGTCGACCAGGTTTCCTGGCCTTTGCCGAAAACGCGCACTCCACCCACTTCATTTAGGGTCGTCATTGCGATCGCTCCTCTTTTTGCAAACACTTACTGGGATTAGAAGTCCCCGGGCAACGTTGCCATATGATATTGGCGTAGTCAATTACTTAAAATTTTGCTGGCAACAAACACCAACAAATGATGACGGCTCGGGGTTTGGGACGAAGTTGGAACCAAATTGACATTCAATTGTGTTGCTAAGTGCTAAAAATCGCACTAACGTGATTGGTAATGCTGATATCAAATTTTTAGAGACTTATCTGTTAACAACAAGAATGATAGAGAGAGAATGGCTGCAGCAGTTTGGTGCGTTACATTTTCATCCTTTGGATGCGCTGTAAAGATGCGGTAGATATTTAGCATTTCCATAAGAGGCTTGTGCTTATCCGGAAGAATCTGTTTAAAAGGTTGGAATTTCGCATCTTTATAGTGATCTCGTTGGAATAATTGAATGATGCCTCCGAGTGTTGCATCGGCAAAATTAGCCGCATACAATACTGAGTCTGTTTTTTCCACAATCTTATGAAGTCTATGCTCTACAGCTGATACCGCCATCACCACTGCGCTTAAATGACATTGCGAACTAAGGCACTGCATTGCTTCGTGAAGTCGGATGCATTCAATACGACTTAGTAACGAAACTTTAGGCTTGAATTGTTCGTCAGCGTTTTTTATTATTTTAAGCGCAAATACAACGTTTCGTTCAAACGCCTTTTTTGTTCTATTAGCCTGATGCAAACGGAGTGTCCAGTGCGCTTGTCTTAAGGTGCGCACGGTCCCAATTGAAATATCGAGATGTTCAAAAAGGTCGACGTAAAATTGGAAGAGGGTATTTATTGAGCTTGTTCGAGTAGCGTAATAATGGCCGAAAGCATGGTCATCATTTTCCCTGGGAAATTTTTCTTTTACGGCCTTGGTTGTTTTCTGGAATATAGTTGCATAGCCACCAGCTGCCTGAAGCCGACCAATTGGTCCTGGGATCGTAGTAAGTTTCTTTTTTGAGGTCCTTCGCATCGTTCAAGTATTCTATCAAAATGCCTAACATTACCAATGATCTCACTTGGTCACACCATACAATAAAATGGAGCTAAGCACCTCAAAATACGAGAAACAGTGGTGTTATTAGGCTCTGTGGTCGAGTGATGTCGCTAAGGCGAACTAGGCATTTCTTTTTAAATAAGGAGTCGAAGGTAGGATTCGGTTACAGATATTTTGCTCGCCGTCACTCACAAAATTCCGCGACCCCGACTCGGCGTCACGCAAGCCTGCGTGTAGACCGCCTCCGTCTTTCGAATCCTACCGACCTTGAAACAGTAAGACCCCTAAGACATGTTTTGGGTCCAACTGATTTCTAGCTCCCGAGATGCGACGAGTTCAGTACTTTCGATCGTAACAAGCAACAAACGAGTTTAAAAGCTGTGGTCGGATCGATGGTAATTTCGCTGTATACTTAGTATATGAGTATCGAGAAGCGACGCCTCATCCACAAAACAATCTCTCCTGATCTCGTCCGAGAAATACGTAAGAATGCGGATGAGAACAGGATTGACCCAATGACGACTACTCCATTGCCACAACCAGGGCTGAAAGAAAGAGCAACACGAATCGAGACTGAGTTTTCGCAATATTCGCCATCAGGAACAATATCGTACGAAATGCCCGGAGTAAGACTACGTGGACCAAATGGTGAGTATTTACATGAAATAGAGAGTGAGAAGTATCCTCAAACACAATACGCAGTGTCTTTGATTTTGAAAGGAATTATTCCAGTTACTGATTTCCATGTCGAGAAATGGCCCTTGAGTTCATTAACGCCGTTCATTACGAAGACAAAATACTACGCTTTTTACAGGGACGGCGATATGAACCGTGTCGAGCACGAGCATTCGTTTGCCGAGATTGAAGCCGACGTGCTCCTTTTGCGAACGATTTTTGGAGACGAAGACCATAGTCTCGAGACTAACTTGGAGTTCGGGTACGGTCGCTATCCAGATCGAATAAAAAACCATGTCATCAACATGCATGTCTCAGATAATTATTCGAAGGTGTATTTCTTCGATTTCCATGTCTCGCATTTCAACGCGCTCCCAAAAATTGATATAGAAGATTTTTTCAAGAGTGGTCAATCGCGTGAAACAATACGTATTTACCTTGCAAAACTTGAGATGCTCAAAGAGCGCTTCTATGGTGGAGCGGGGAAAAGACACATGCGGGCGATATTCGAAAAAGTTCTTGAGGGAAAAACGGATCGAAAATTCAAGACGCTTTTTCAAGGTTTTGACGACTTTGATTCCTTTTACAATTCTTTTATACAGCAACTCACAGGCTTGTTTATTTCAGTTGATGCTTGGGCACGTAAACATCCAGAGTTACTGAAGGATAAAACCTTTGTTGAGGAACGGCTTCTTGATCAGAAACGGTATATTGAGGAACAAAAAAACCAGTATACAGGCCGAAGAAATCGGCGCGATAATTAGTTGAAAGAGGAAATGAAATAACAGGGTCAGGTATCATTTTGTCCGCAGCTAGGTTCGGTCAAGAACATTTTTCGCTCCGTCGATTGTGATAATTTCTCGACCCTATAAATTCGACCCGTTCTACTGAATGGGCGCCCCGAATTTCTTTTCGAATCCTAACGAAACCGTGTCGCACTCGTTTTGAGTCCGCGGGTAGGATTCGGTCAAGCACTCGTTTTGATTCCGTCGAATCAAAACTTCGCCTGACCACGCTCGCCCGATCCATTCTACTGAATGGATCCTCGGGCTCGCCTTCGAATCCTACCGACGGAGAGAAACAGTAAGACCCCGAAGACATGCTTCGGGGTCCAACTGATTTCTAGCTCCGCGGGTAGGATTCGAACCTACAACCAACTCGTTACACATTATCCCTAAATTTCTAAAGGGGGTGGACTATATCATCATCCTTAGTCATTCGACTGATGGGATGCGAGGTGCTTCGACCGTTACCGGCCTACTCCTTTCGGATAGTCTCTGAACCTTACCCGTGAGATAAAGCTTGCGCTATCTCGTGGGTCTCGGCTGCTGATTACCCACCAATGACGGTTTGGGCTTCCAGCAATTCTCCTCGTTATACATCTTTGGATTCCTCCAAAGAGCTGCCATTGACAGCGAGCTGCGCTACCGTTGCGCCACCGCGGAATACATCACTATTGCTAGTGATTGCGCCGTATTCTAGCGCATAACCACACGATTGCAATTAGGAGGGAAGGGCTTGTGGTACTCATCATTCCACTGCGCAATGCTTCATCCCTAATTGTCAGAATATGG
This sequence comes from uncultured Candidatus Saccharibacteria bacterium, assembly GCA_964393065.1. Lineage (GTDB taxonomy): Bacteria > Patescibacteriota > Minisyncoccia > Phycocordibacterales > UBA2100 > UBA10103. Next base: position 46,115 of record CAYMRY010000001.1, on the reverse strand, counting down.
CTATGATGCGACACTATGCGGAGCCGAGAGGAGAAGCGGCATGATAGAGGTTGAAATAGCTGAAAAGTACATGGCCGTTCGGATAGTATCTGGACAGCGCTATGTCGTCGAGACAAGTAAGGGCTTTGCGTGGGATCTACCCAATCGCGAAGCTGCAGAGAAGGCGATCGAGGATTTTGGAAGAACCTGCGTTAAGTACGCAATGGCGTCCAAATATGAAGTGATTAAGTATGTCGCAGAAGACCCAATCAAGTATGCGGCGTGTGAAGGCATCATGTTTGGCGGCTAGGCGAAGCTCGGTCAGCACCCCGGACGCTGAGGCGGTCGGGGTGCACATTTTTGCATGGTAGAATATACGCATGGAATTTGGACGAAGAAATCCCGAAAAAAATATGCGCGGTGTACCCGACAAAGAAGCTGGCGTTAAACTGATAGGACGCTATCGACTTCAGGGATTGGATGGACTTTTAACTGAAGCTCAGGAGAACTTGGGACTTCGCGGGGGAGCGGCAGTCGATGATAGCGATGCACTGGATGGAATCGTGAGACGTATTCAGATGAAAGTGAATGAGATTTCCGGATCTCAAGTAGGATTAACAATCACGAACGAAGATATTGAAAAGTACATACGTGAAAGATTCAACTCAGATACTTAGACTTGCGTAGTATAGGTTTTGTGGCATTATAAATCCAGTTTCAGCTGTGCCGGAAAGGACACAAAATGTCGAATATCGAGAAGAAGTCGGATCTACGAGTTCGAACCCGCCATGTCGTCGGCCCCGATGGAAAACCCTTAACCGTGGCGGATCTGCCGCCTCGGGATACGAAGCGGTGGGTTATTCGGCGGAAGGCTGAAGTGGTCACCGCGGTGCGCGGCGGGCTCATCAGTTTTGATGAGATGTGCGAGCGCTACAACATCACCGTTGACGAGTTTCTTTCATGGCAGCGCGCGATCGACAAGCATGGCCTCAATGGCCTCAAGGTGGACAAAGTTCAGATTGATCGACAGAGGAGAATTAGGGATTGAATGCAGAGGGTCGCCGTCAGGCGACCCTCGGATTTTGTTACTTGGTAGGCAATGCACCAGGTAAGATAATCTACAGTGATATTGTCATACGCGCATATATGATGTATAATGCGAGCCATGTCCCGAAAATCATACAACAAATTATCGGCGTTAGCTTTTGGTACAACAATTATCCTATTAGCGTGGCTGTACCTACCAACTGTATTCTCTAAGGCCGCCAGTTCATGTGTACCGTTTATTCCCGAATACGGTACAAAAATGGCGATCATTCGGATTGATGATATACAAGCATACTGGCTCGAAACAGAATCTATGAAGCTCATTGAGGACGCTCGCGCTCGCTCGGTTCCTGTCTCGCTTGGGGTGATACCCCTGAATATAGATGCTGACACACCTATTCGAAAATTTCTTGAAAATGAGCTGTGTTGGATTGAGATTGCGCAACATGGTTTTGACCATCAAGGCGAGACTCCTGACACACCCGAAGTTGGAAACCTTGATTATCAAAGCGCGTTTGCCTTGATATCAGAGGGTGCACGTCTTCTTAGTGACCTTTCAGGAGAACCCGTAGTGACGTTTATACCACCTCTTAATGAAATGTCTGATGCTGCACGGAAAGCGGCGAATGATCTAGGGTTTAAGGTCATTTCGTCGGAAGGGATCGATGAGTTCGACTACGGCGCAACGGCTTATAATTACGAAACCGATCAGCTGAATTCCGTGGATACCGTCCTTATGGAATGCGCTCGACGTCTTGAGAGTAGTCCGCACTGCGTCATTATGGTGCATCCGCAAGACTATACAACGAACGACGTGCTTGATGAAATAAAATACATGCAGTACATCGCACTACTGGATAGATTGAAAGCGGAAGGGTACACGTTTGTGCGGTTTAAGGATGTCGTCGGACGATAGAGCGAGCGCCTGCTCACAGTGCCGGTGACAGAAGAGAAGCGGCGCACCAAGAGGCGCGCCGCTGCAGTTCTTTCCCACTCATGCTGCATGCCGGCTCCTCTTTTGAAGCTCGACTTGCAGCTGATGCGCTCGTAACGAAAGTACCGATTGGCGCTCTCGAAAGCGAGTGACGAGATCGAGACATTTGCGGTGTTCGGGTGTGTTAAGAGGGTAGGAAATCGCTTCTTCCTGCATTGCTGCTGCAAGAAGTCCGTGCCGCTCAGAGCGGACAAGGTACTGTTGGTAAAGGCCGTATGCGGCCGCTGTTGAGTCGAACATCTCGCTGCTCTCCCTAAAAGAGTGAGATTTCCTGCGAGATGCTTATCATGGATATGGTCATCCGTCAAGTGACATGTTGTGATCTCATGCAGAAATACTATTACTTACCTGAAGAAGTTGACTTACTCGATCCCGGCGCATAACTGCCGCTCTTAATATCGGAAATACCCTTTTTTTCTTGTGCAATTCGAGAGAGCATGCCGGGCTCGGTATACGCCTCTATTAAGATAGGCTCGTAACGCGCACGCATGACGTCGCTCGAAAGGCTCACTATTATATCTTCAGCTCCGAGAAGAGTAACTTCAATAGTATCAAATTGGGGTGCATTATTTTTTCTTGCAAGCTCAAATAGTTTCTGGAGTCGCGGGAGATGATATTGGTTGCTTAAAAAACCGAGCTTTGTCCACCCTCGTTCGGTCGCAGTTTTGAGTGCGTGTTCAATATCTCCGTACGAATTTTCTGATTGGTCGAGAATGAGTGCCGGTGCAGGAAATGTCTTTGCAACAGAGCGCGTGCGTGGCTTTTGTGGTGAGTCTGGAGCGGCACTCGCTCGAATTTTCTCAATCGTCTCCTGATAATTCGCTTCATATATTTCTGCTCCGCTGTGCGCGACGTCATGACTCAAAAGTTTCTTATCCGGATTGCCACCGACGAAGACTGGTTGCGGCGAGTCTGCTCCGAGCGTGGCGCCGATAATGCCCGCAGCAAGTGTACGATGGCGACCTCCGAGGGGACCAAAGTCATCACCGTCTCGAAAACTCGTCGGCTTTATGCGAAGAGCTGCATCCGGCGCTGAACTCGCTTTTAAAACAGTATTTCCCTCAAAGACAATGAAAGCATCCAAAGATCTGAGAGTTCGAAGAATGTTCTCAGGATCTTCAGAGAATGATGGTATGTGATCAATGAGTCCCCTGGCTTTTGAGGCATTCGTCAATTGTTCCTCTGTGCCCCTCATGAGTCTCGTTTTCCCACGATATTCTTTTTCGTACATACGTATAGTGTGAATATGCCTAGTATATAGCATACGGTACAATATGCGCATGTCGACAGAATCGGACAATGTGGCGAAAGTGGTAGGTCAGTTTGGTATTCAGTTAGTTAGTATCAAAACACTGAGCGTCGGTCTCATGCACGGGACGTTTAAGGTCGATTCAGAAAAAGGGTCATATATCCTCCAGAAGCTGCACCCACTGCTCTCGTCCGACGCGGTGCTTCAAGATTTTGTCCACGTAACTGATCATTTACATGCGCGTGGGTTTTCTGCACCTGTCGCGCTACGAACAGTCTCGGATGACATCGTTTTTCGCGATGGATCCTATGCCTATCGTATGTATACGTTCGTGCCGGGGCAAACTGTTACATCTGCAAAGGACGAAGCACGTGTCCACGAAGCAGGGAAAATCGTCGGGCGATTTCATGAGATCATGCAGGATTTTGGGACGCCATTTGAATCCACATTGATACTTCATCAAACTCCTTTGATATGCCGAGAGCTCATCGAGACACTTGAAACATTTGCAACGGACGAACTTCTAGATTCATCTGTACGCGAACTCGGTACGACTATTATAGAAACTCTTCCAACCCTGTATCTGCCGGCCTCGCTCCCGCGACGTCCTGCTCACGGTGATTTAAAAATCTCAAACATCCTTTTTAATGAAAAAGGAGAGGCCGTTTCACTCATAGACTTTGATACCTGTAATCGTATGCCGGTGCCTGTTGAAATGGGGGATGCATTTCGTTCGTGGTGTGGAAATGAGGAGGACGATCCGGATAATGCATTTTCTCTCGAACGATTTGCAGCGGGATGGAAAGGCTACTCTTCTCAAGTTACACATCTGACGCTGGAAGAACGCGAATACATTGTGCAAGGTATTCTGTTAATAACACTCGAACTTACTGCACGCTTTTTGATTGATTATTTCAAAGACTCGTATTTTGGTTGGGATCAGAATCGGTATCAGAGCCGAAGGTTGCACAATCTTGCGCGTGCAAAAGGACAGTCTGCACTTTTTGCGAGTCTGCTCAATAATCGCAATGCTGCGGAGAGCATAGTTACTGATTCAAGGTCGGTCTAGATGGAATTCGGGATAAATTTGAGGTTGATGAAAATCTGGTTTGGCTCCGGGAACTTTCTGAAACGCTAGGAATTCTCCTTTGAGAATAGCAAACGCATTCATGCGGACGATAGGAAGAGGTAGTAAGTTCCAGGGAATAAGCATACAACTCTCCCACGATTCTTGAGTACGTTGATGAGATATTCGAGGTGCGAAATCGATATAAGTATTGCTCAGAGCTCGAACGCCATTAAATCCAAGTACGAGCCAATGCCCAAAAGCCCCGAGTTCAACCTCTATGTAATGATTATTCGCTCCTACAAGAAAGATCTCAATAACATCATAACGCCAAAGGCCGTCAACACGTGAACCTTCAGGCTCGTGAGGTCTCTCTTGTTCCACTAATGATTGTCCCCGTACTCGTACGAAAAGACCATCGTTCTTCGGCCTCAGCTGTACTTGTGCGTGAAGCTCCCCTGAGGCGGGAGAACCATTCCACATGGAGTTAATTGTAGCAATATATGGTTTCTGAAATGACGCTGAATACATACTGGTATCGTACCGGATGCAGAATGTTCATTAGTATTGACATATGTCAAATATAATGTTATCAATCCCGCCATGCAAGCAGTCATACTCGCAGCAGGGGAGGGAACCCGTATGCGACCTCTTACTCTCACGCGTCCAAAACCACTCGTCGAAGTGGCAGGTGTACCGCTTATTACGCACGTTGTTCGAGCGCTTCCCAAGGAGATTACTGAACTAATCATCGTTGTGGGATATAGAGCTGAACAAATTAAGGAGCACTGCAAAGACGAGTTTCTTGGACGATCTGTATGCTATGTCCAGCAAGGCACTATAAAAGGAACCGGTGCGGCACTAGTTGCCGCACGTGAATACCTGACCGGTCGTTTTCTCGTAGTCTCGGCCGACGATTTAATACACACAAAAGGGGTCCAAGCAGCGCTTCGTTTTGAACTATCTGTTGTTGCTTATGAACATCCTGAGCCAGAGCGTTTCGGGGTCATATCACACACTGATGCAGACGTCCTTCTTGGTATCGATGAAAAACCCGAATTTCCAATGTCACGATTAATCAATACTGCAACAATGGTCCTCAGTACAGACATTTTTAAATACCAAGTTCCTCCTGCACAAAATGGTGAGATGCAACTTACTGATATGTTAGCAGCACTCGCACAAGTTCGTCGTGTAATGGTAGTGCGAACGCCATTTTGGCTACCTGTAGGAAAACCTGACGATATTCCTCTAGCGGAGGCTGCACTGCAAGAGCAGGCCAGATTCACATTTCAGTTCTTTCGTTCGATCGTCACTGGGGCTCGAAGAGTTGCATTGGTATTTTTGAAGGTGTTGCGTACTACACGAGCTTTTCGAGTCCACAGCCGAAGGGGGGACTCTTTCGTTGCCAATACTTGACTTTAGTTCATATGGGTGTTACTATTCTGACGACTTCATTGCTCTTGAATTTCGTCGTTCCTGTGGTGAAAAAAACCGTAGCGTACCTACGGAGCGTTTTTCTCATAGAAAGTTATTCGCGCGAAGCGTGAGGGGTTCGTGAAGTCGGTATTCGTATGAAAATTTCAATTCTTATCCCGTGTCACAACGAAGAAAAAACGATCGAAGCAACGCTACGATCTTGTCTTCAGCAGTCGCGACCGGCAGACGAAATAATTGTCGTAAACGATGGAAGTACCGATTCTACACCACTAATTCTGCGCCAATTTGGGAGCGCTATTCGTGTTGTGGACATTCCGGTTGCTACGGGAAACAAAAGCCATGCTCAAGAGTACGGCCTTCAATTCATTACGGGTGACGTCTTTATAGCAACGGATGGAGATTCGATTCTTGACCGGGATTTTGTCAAGTATATCGAGGAAGACTTTCGAGATAATTCTAATCTTACAGCGGTCGCCGGATATGTACGGAGTATAAAACATAATTGGCTTACGGCGTGTCGTGCTTTTGAATATGCTGTTGGTCAAAACCTACATAAGCTGGCTCAGCACTACATTGGTTTTCTGTTTGTAATTCCTGGTGCAGCGGGCGCATTTCGTACGGATACGTTTTTTAAGTACATCTCGTTTGATCACGACACTCTGACCGAAGACCTTGATTTCACCTATCGACTTCATAAACATAATCTTGAGATACATTATGATCGACGTGCAGTTGTCTTTACACAAGATCCCGCAAATCTTCACAATTACATAAATCAGATGCGTCGTTGGTTCGGAGGCGGTTGGCAGTGTCTTGTTAAGCACCATCATTTGGCATTAAAGCATCCGACAATCGCGCTAGAGCTAGCGCTGATGTACTTTGAAGGTATTGCGTTTTCGATACTTCTATTTCTCTTACCTCTTTTGAGCTTACGATTCTATTTCGCATTTCTCGTATCCTACTTTGCATTCGCACAAGTGTTTGCTGTATTTGCCGCGTACAAAGAACGACGTCCGGATTTACTATTAGTGCCCATTCCATATCTCGTGCTTGTATACATTCACGCTTATACCTTCTTAGAACAAATGTTTAGAGAATATTTTTTCCGTCGCAACAATCTCGTTTGGTTCAAACCAGAGCGAGTCCATACGAGTACCCGATAATTGTATACATTTATGAAATCTCCTTTTTCAGGACTCTCTCTTCTTATACACCTCTTAATTATTGGGGTCGCTACAGCTGTTAGCGCACTTGCGGGATCGCGTAACCGTCGTCTTTGGGCGCGACATCTTTCCTTAAATAGTTCCTCTCAAGTGATATATAGTAGTGCACTTGCGCACGCAATAGTTCTTGCAATTGGTATTTTGGTACTTCTCTCCACAATCATTGCAATTCAAACCGGAGCACGTGAAGGCGCTCGCGAATCGCACCTTGGATCACTTAAAGCGGGTGCACAGAGTCTCATGGTCGCAGGACCTATGCTTCAGACAATTCTCGATTCTACATACTATCTGGACGTATTTCGAGCGGTAGCTTCGCATGAAATTGTGTTTACACGATCTTACACGCAACCATAATTTTATAATCATATGAAAACTATCAGTCAGTTTCTTTGTAGTGCATTACTTTCACTGGTGCTTATCGCCCCATGGCATGTATCTGCAGTTATTATAGAGCCTGGATTTGAGAGGGAAGTTGTTGCATCTGGATTTATACTTCCTGTGGCAATGTCTTTTGCACATGATGGAAGAATATTTGTCGCGGAAAAAAGCGGAACTGTTCGTGTTGTTCAGAACGGGCAGCTCGCCCCAGAGCCGGTAATAACACTTACTGATGTCAATACATTTGGTGATCGGGGCTTACTTGGAATCGCCGTAGATCCCAATTTTGAGAGTAATGGCTTTCTTTATCTTTCATACACATATGAAAATACTCCTGGAAGTAATTTTGCAGGACCTAAAACAGGTCGTATTGTACGCGTAACAGTTGTTGGGAACACCGCTTTGGAATCAAGTAAGTTCGTACTTGTCGGTTCAATTGGTGGAGGTATTGATGCTCCTTCATGTGAAAATTTCCCAGTAACTGCGGACTGTATTCCATCAGATTCGGGTAGTCATAGTGTTGGGGGGTTACGTTTTGGTCCCGACGGTAAATTGTATGCAACACTTGGTGATGGCGCCAATTTTGATTACGCAGATCCTTTGTCACTCCGAGCACAAAATATTGATTCTCTTGCTGGTAAAGTACTTCGTATAAATACCGATGGAAGCGCACCAGCGGATAATCCTCATTTCAATGGAAATGTAATGGCAAACCGCTCCAAAGTATATGCCTCCGGAGTTCGCAATGCGTTCCGATTTAATTTTAGTCCGAATTCAGGGGCGTTATATGTGGGAGATGTTGGATGGAGCTCTCGTGAAGAGGTTAATAAAATAATTTCAGGTGCAAACTATGGGTGGCCATGTTGGGAGGGGACTGTACTTACAATTCACAATTGCAGTGCCTCCACAACGAATCCCATTTACGAGTATCCTCACAACGAATTCGGGGCGGGGTCTATTACAGTGGGCGATTTTGCACACAGTAATGCGTATCCAGCCGCGTACGATACTACTCTTTTTGTAGGTGATTACGCACAGAATTGGATAAAGCGTTTGGTGCTTAATGAAAATGACGAATTCGTATCAATTCATGACTTTATGGACGACCCCGATGGTCCTGTGGATATATCGGCTGGCCCTGATGGGTCGATCTATTATCTGTCTATCTACACCGGTGAGCTTAATCGAATTACGCATACCACCGGTAATCGACGTCCTGTGGTGTCCATTTTCGCCACGCCAACTGCTGGACTCACACCGCTTTCTGTTGTTTTATCAAGTGATGGAACGTACGATCCGGATGGCGATGTTTTAACATATGATTGGAACTTTGGTGACGGTGCGGCTTCCTCAGAAGAAGATCCCGTCCACACGTATTCGCTCGATGGGACGTACACGGCATCACTTACCGTGGCGGACATTCATGGTTCATCGGCATCACAAAGCGTGGTTATTACGGTGGGTAATCAGGCACCAACGGCACATATTACTTCGCCTTCATCTGGTTCTTTATACAAGCCAAATGATATCGTAGATCTCTCAGGAGAGGGTTTAGATTTAGAGGATGGCTCTATACCCGCATCAAACTTCCATTGGCGAATTATCTTGCATCACAACACACACATTCATATTGAACAGGAGTTTATCGGAGTTAAAAATCCCTGGTTTATCGCGCCGGATCACAATGCGACTGATGTGTACACCGAAGTCGAGCTCACAGTGACAGACTCTAATAATCTCTCACATACAACAAGTGTAAATTTGTACCTTGATAATAGCACTGGCGCAGGAAATCTGATTCCCAATCCGTCTGTCGAAGTGCCGGAGGATGGTGCCGGAATAAACCCGCTCTACTGGATTCGCGGCAATTACGGTTTCAATAATCCAACATTTACGTATCCCGTTCCGGGTTTTGACGGGGCTCGTGCTGCTGCAGTAAGTATGGATTTTCACTCTGACGGCAATGCTAAGTGGTACTTTAGTCCAATCTCGGTATCACCCGGAGAACAGTACTTATACTCGAACTTCTATACGGCATCGGTACCAACTGCGCACTCAGTTCAATTCGGAAAAAGCGACGGGACATATCAGTACCTATTCCTTGGTGATTCGCCAGCAACAACAGTCCCGACACAGGTAAATTATTTGGTGACGGTGCCGGCCAATATCGAGACCATGACTATTTGGCACGAGCTAAGCGATGTTGGAATACTGACAACTGATACCTTCTCTCTTACACACGTTGAGAATACGAACGACACAACTGCTCCTTCAATTTACATTTCCTCCCCGATCGATTCAGCGATTCTAGATGGCACCATCATGGTTACGGTTGCGGCAGCTGACGCAGGTGGCGTTGCCGATGTGCAGCTTCTTGTCGACGGTTACGAGTATGCGGCCGAAGTTGTCGGTGAGCCTTATTTCTTTAGTCTTGATACTACGTATTTATCCAATGGGCTGCATGTAATCTCTGCTCGTGCACGCGATAATTCTGGCAATATATCGTATGCAACTCCCATTCACGTGACATTCGCAAACGCTGCTCAGAATCTAGTTATTAATGGAAACTTTGAGCTTGAAAATGGCCCTACTCCATTTAACTGGGGTCATGGAGGCTGGGGTGATCACACTCGTGTTTACACATATCCTATACTTGGATACGATGGTGGTCGCGCAGCTCGCGTAGAAATAATCAATTATCCCGATGCACCTGTAGGCAACGGTGACTCAAAGTGGTTTTTTACGAAAATTCCGATCACGCCAGGAATCGAGTACTTTTATCGCGATTATTATCGCTCAGATACAATCTCAGACATCATTGGTCAATACACATTAAGTACCGGGGAATTCCATTATTTTGGGCTTCAAAAGGAGATACAACCAACGCTCGCGTGGGCAAGTACGACTGGCACGTTTACGCCACCCGAGGGAGCTACACATGTGACGCTCTTTCACCTTATCAGTTCCGAGGGATTCCTAGAAATTGATGATGTGAGTTTGACCGAAATGGGAGCAGGTTTTCCTTCTGAAACGAACGCGCCAATTGTGGAGATAACGAATCCCGTCGCACATCAAACCATTCATGGTACCGTGACTCTTTCAGCTTCCTCAACTGACGATACGGCAGTTACGTACATTTTTTACGCAATCGATGGCATTCCATTGACGGGACAGATTACCTCTGCACCATATAATTTTGAGTGGGATACGACTACAATTGTCGATGGTGAACATCTAATTAAGGCAACTACCCATGACCCGTATGGTAACAACTCGACGCACACTATTACAGTAACTGTTGATAATACATCACCAACAGGTGACAATCGTATTGCAAATCCGTCACTCGAAGCACCGGGTCCCAACGGAGATCCACAGGCTTGGTACCGTGGCGGATGGGGTGATAATGACCGTGTTTTCACGTATCCCACTGAAGGATCACATGGATTTGATGCTGCAAAAATCGAGATAACAAGTTTATTGAATGGGGATGCAAAATGGTATTTTGCGGATGTGGCAGTCTTACCCGGTGAAGTCTACGTATTCTCACATGAATACAAAAGTACGGTATCGACGGAACTCCTTGTGCGGTACACGCTGATTGATGGATCGATACAATATCAATATCTCGGGACACGCGCACCGGCCGGAAACTGGACCCAATCTCTTGCGACAATGACAGCACCTGTGAATGCCGTGTCACTTACTGTATTTCACATATTGCATTCCGTAGGTTCCCTCGAAGTAGACAATTTTTCGCTTACCGAAGCAGATGTGACGCCTCCCATGGTGACACTTGATTCACCTATCGGTGGAACAGTGAGTGGTACTACAACCGTTTCCGGCACTGCAAGCGATGCGAGCGGTATCGTCGGAGTCACGTTTATAGTGGATGCAGTTGAAAACGGTGCAGAAGACACTTCTGCTCCATATGAATTTGCGTGGGATACTACCGTTGTCACAAACGGAGCGCACGTTCTCTCGCTGCGTGCGCGTGACGCAGCAGGGAACACGGCAACAAGCACTGTTACTGTGGATGTCTCGAATTATGTCCCCGCTGTCGGTAATCTTATTGTAGACCCTTATCTCGAGCAGATTGACGTAGTTGGGCAAACAGCCTGGAAAAAAGGAGGGTGGGGTATGAATAATCGTACATTTAGTTCCGTTAGTACCGGAAAGGCTGCAATTGGTGCAAAAGTTGAAATCACAAACTATACGAATGGTGATGCAAAATGGTACTTCGAGGACGTTCCTGTCACCCCTGGTGCTACCTACACATTTAGTAACTACTATCAAAGTAATGTCTCGACAGAACTACTTGCGCGCGTTACGCGAGTGGATGGAACCATTCTATATATGTTCCTCAAAACTCTTCCAGCCTCGGGTTCAACTGGCGCGTATTCTCTCGCGCAGTTTACCGTACCGAGCGATGCTGCGAGCGTCACCGTATTCCATATCCTTCACGCAGCAGGATATCTGGTGACCGATACGTATAAACTCTATGAAGGTGCGCATATCCCAGACACGATAGCGCCAATTGTTGCAATCACCGCACCTCTCGAGGGAACTACCATTACCACTGGTACGACGATTTCCGTAGTCTCCGACGTCGATGAGTATGTTGCAATCGCAGCATACGGAGTGACGGTTGACGGCGTCTCATATGTTGAAGATTCCACATCGCAACCAGGAGGCCCTGCAGAAGATGAAGCACGATCAATTACGCTTCCGCTTTCAGGACTCTCACAAGGCTCTCACATTTTACACACATGGGTGCGTGACGTTGCGGGAAACATCGGCACATCTTCACCAATTTCGATTACGATCGATACTGGTGTAGATGAACCGCCTCTCGTAAGTCTTATTGCAAACCCGTCATTTGAGATCGAGGCGGGAGCGAATACTCCTGCACAGTGGACCACTGCAGGTTGGGGCACCAATACAAGAGTCTTCACGTATCCGGTTGCCGGCACCCATGGCGACAACGGTGCGCGCATCGAAATGACAAGCTACACAAATGGAGACGCAAAGTGGCGCCATGATGATGTCGCGGTTGTTCCTGGTCAGGAATATACGTTTACACATGACTATCGTTCAAACGTCACGACAAACATTACAGCGCGCTATACGATGACAAACGGCACATATCAATACATTAGTCTTGGTAACTTTGGGCCGGTTGCAGATTGGACCTCCATTCAGCAGACGTTCTTACCGCCTCAGGGCGCAGCATCAGTCACGATTCTACACATCCTCAACTCAGTGGGATGGCTTGAAGTCGACGCGTACGAACTCATTGAAGGAAATCCGAATATGTTTGCAAACGGTATGGTTTCTCTTACGTTTGATGATGGATGGATTTCCCAGTACGCAACCGCACTTCCCATACTAAACGCAGCGAATATGAAGGGAACATTCTTCATTACCTCCCAGGAAACGCTGAACGCAGTGTCTGAGGAGTTGGTGTACAATCCGTCTTTGGAAGAAATAGATTTCGATGATGAGGGGTATCCTAAACGATGGCACCCTGGTGGTTGGGGAACGAACGACCGTACCTTTGCGTACCCGATTGCAGGTGAGACCGGTCAAGGTGCACGCGTCGAAATGACGTCGTATACAGATGGCGACGCAAAGTGGTGGTTCGAAGGTGTTGCCGTGATTCCCGGACAAACGTACCGATTTGAAGATAGTTATATGACAGATACCATTACTGAAATTGTTCTTGAAATTACACTTACCGACGATACAGTGCAGCATGTCTATCTAGACGCGCTCCCTTCAACGAATGGCGTGTGGCAGCGCTACTCGCGTGATGTGGAACTTCCAACAAACGCGCGCCTTGTCACGCTATATCACATCCTCGCATCGGTCGGCACTCTCACGATCGACAACATGTCAGTAAAACGTGTTCCCGAATTCTTGAACACATCACAGATGCTCGAGATGCAAACGCAAGGTCATGAGATTGCGGCGCACACGCAGACTCACGCAAACCTAACCACGATCAGTACTGAACAGGCACAGCAGGAGATTGCAGGTTCGCGTGCTGAATTGCTAGGCGCAGGTATTACGTCTGTCGCTTCGATCGCGTATCCATTCGGCGCATATAATCCTGCTGTACAACAGATGGTACGGGACGCCGGTTTTATCGGCGCACGTGGCGTCGAGCGTGGATTTAACACAAAAGCGACTGATAAATTTGCTCTAAAGATTCAGAGTATGAATCGTTCTACAACACTCGTAGAGCTACAGGAATGGATCAATGAGGCGATTGCGGATAACGCATGGCTCGTACTTATGTTCCACCAAGTCGACGACGATCTCAGTAAATCGCTTGGGGTCTCACCGATATTCTTCCAAGAAACAGTGAATGCAATCGCAACGTCAGGAATCGAAGTCATATCGTTTGAAGACGCGATTGCTCGAATGAATCCGTAGACTACGGAATCGCATTTTTGAATGCCGAGAGGGATGCCGCATCTGACCAGATGAGCCAGTTATTCTCCTTATTCTGGTTAAACCATACCCAGCCCGCAATAAGTGGCCACTTATCGAGCTGCACTGTGAGTGCATCGGTAATCCATGAAGCCTTGAGGTATCCCGCGTCACTTGCAAACGAGAAGATGTACATTGGCTTGTTGTATGCTGAAATCGTCGTAAGAGCTTTATTGAAGACCTGATCGAAAGAAAGCCATGGGTCACCAAAATTGAACCCGTCGACGCCGACAATGTCGACATATGAATCACCAGGATAATAACGCTCAATCGCATTTGCATCGGTATTCGGGACAGACTGAGCATTCGGCGCCCAACCGAATTTAACATTTGGTACGTTACCGAAGACTGTTCGTACATGGCGATAGGCAGCAACCACTTTTTCAGGTGTATTACCGTTCGTTGTTCCTGACCATGGGTTCCAGTTGCCGTTCATCTCTGAAAAAGGGATGAGAATTATCGGCGAGCCATACGTTGCAGAATCAGTTGCAAACTTACGGATATAGGCGTCCCATCGACCCGCAAGTATCGCGTCTGCAGTAAAGTTTTCTTGTACCGTACCTCCAATGAGATAGTCAGACGGTTCCCAAAAAATGATGAGAGTACGTCCCTTTGCCTTGGTAAACGGTTCCATGTAGGTGGGGAATTGATTGTTCGCCCAGTGAACGAAAGCCGCCATATGATTTGGATTCTCTCCAACGCGAGTCTCGAATTCTTGCATGTCGGCATTACTCCAGCCAGAATAGACTCCCCAAGCGTACGTCTTTGGCGTCGTGGTAGACTGGGATGTTCCAGGTGAGCTTGTTGCGCAATTTGTGACCGTTATAGATGCAATGTTTGAATACTGAGAAACCGATGAAAGACCGCCGTGTGTTTGTACCTGGTATTGATACGTACCGGTCGCGATCTTTGTATCCACATAGGATATAGAAGTAATCTCTGTTGCAAGCGAACCCCATGTGTTTGTATTCCCTCGCGTTGGGTTGCGGTGCATCGTGAATGAGGTCGCCGAATTAGGGTTCGTCCAACTGAGTGTAATCTGTGGTATCGCGTCAACGCATTGCATCGAGACTGAGAGCAACGGTCGTGTTGTTGTCGCCGGTGCAGGGGGTACGGCGCAGGACGCTACCGTAACGGAGGCGATATTTGAATACAGAGATGATGAGCCACTCGTCTGTACTTGATATTGGTATGTTCCCGGGGCAACTTTAAGATCGAGGAAGGAAGTTTCGGTGGCCGTAGTTGCGCGCGTTGCCCAAGAGTTTGTACCGTATATGTTAGGGGCGCGATGAAGAATAAACGAAGTCGCGTTATTAGGATTTGTCCATGACAATTGGACACTCGGGGCGTCATCGATGCACTGCGCCTTACCTTGTAATGTTGGATGGCTTGCTGGGAGCAGTGACTCGCACTGTGGCATTTTAATCGAAACAATGCTCGAGAAGCGAGATCCGGATGTAGAGCTAGCCTCCACCTGATACTGATATTCTGAGCCGGATTTTAAATTATCCGCACTTGTATAGGTGAGACCTGAAACGGTTGCAATTGAAGCCCAGCCACTCTTTCCTGCAAGAGTCGGATTTCTGTGGATAATATACGAATGGGCGTTATTGACGTTGTTCCAGGTCAAACTCACCCGCGGAGAGCCGTTCCAACATGAAGTTGAGTGCGCAATGTTGAGAGTGCTTCTCGGAGCCGCTTCGGGTTGTGTCGGGTAAAGCAAAAGTGATGATGCAAACACGATAGTTAATAAGGATGTCGAGATTACTTTTTTATGCATGAACATCAGTCAATTAATTGGCAAGATGTTTCCCTAAAGTAAGTATACCAGTAAGAACGTGATACATGATCTCAATATGTTGATCGTGCATTGTTTTTTCACGCACCGTCAATCGAGGGCATAAAATATAGATAATTCAGCGTTATGAAAAGTAAATGACGTTATAATATCTACAATGTCAAGCTACTATCTTGTCGTTTATTTAATCAAGAATTCATGTGTACATGCTACAATGTGGTGAAATGACTAATTCAGGAGAAGAAGCGCGTATACTGCAATCACAGTATGCGCATTAGGGTACGGGTCGCGCCGCATGCGCGAAAGGAGAAATTCGAGAAAATAGGAGAAAACGAGTATAGCGCTTCCGTAAAGGAGCGCGCTCTTCAAAATGAGGCGAACCATCGCGTGCAAACGCTGGTCGCACGGCATTTCAATGTGCCTCTTACTTCCGTACGTTTTCTCACCGGACATCGCACCAAAACTAAAACATTTGAAGTGGTACAATAGGGGCATGGAACTACGCATAAAGACAACTGATTACGAGATGACGCCGGAAATACAGGCGTATTTAGATGACAAGATTTCAGCGATTGAAAAATTAGTCTTGGATGAGGCGGCACTGTGCGATGTGGAAATTGGTCGCGCGGTTGGCCACTCGCAACAGGGAAGTATCTGGATGGCAGAAATCACATTGACCGCTTTTGGTGAGCGATTCCGTGCTCAGGCGCAAGAGGAGTCAGTGAATGCCGCGATCGATATTGCCAAAGACGAAATGCTTCAGCAATTACGTAAAAGTAAGGGAAAGCACACGGCTGTTTCGCGAAAAATTGGGGCACGAATAAAGGAGTGGCTTCGATTGGGATAGGCAAAAGTAGAAGCGCCGCAGTGTTTTTTGCGGCGCTTTTAGGCGTTAGTGCGGGATTATTCCCGAAGTTTTAGATCCTCTCGAACAGGATCCAGTCCGAGCCACGTGCCGTTCCAGTACGTTAAAAGCCATAGCCCTTTCGTGCATTTGCGCCGAATTACGACAGCCCAATATGATTTGGTCTTTCGGGCCGAAAGTATGCGATAGCGCTCAAACTGTAGCTCGGGAGCTACTAACCTGACTGTTTTTTTGGTTTGTGAGACGAGTTTCGGATCTATGGCACTCATACGCATGACCGCTCCATTTGTGACGCGAGTGATTTCTACGAGCACTGTATATGTGTTTTATGAACCGTCAATGAAGTTAAGGGGATACTGGCTTCGCACCTGATCTCAGGAAATCGGCGTAGGGCATTTCTCCTTTGCCCTCCGGTTTGACAGTATCTATAACAAATTTTTTCTTTTCAAGATGTGCCTTCACTATAATAGTGCGAATGCGCTTTCCACTGCGCTCAAAATAGGCATAGGTTCCCGGCCAACCAAAATAGGCGCGATACTTGCGGTAATTGCGCTCTCCCTCTTCGGCAAGATCTAGTAGTCCGTCTTCTTTTGCGATTTTTCCACAATGCGTCACGGCGGAGATAGCTTGTTCGACAAGAGTGGGTGAGCCGCTCGAAAAGCTGGGAAACTCCCGCACCAGCATCTTTTTTGCTACATCATTGAGTCGAGCTCGTAGCGCACTACCTGTTTCATCCGGGCCAATGGGAGTCTTTACCATCGCGACTATTGGCCCCGCATCGAGTTCGTACACTATTTTCTGAAGTGTCACCCCTGTCTCTGTATCGCCCGCAAGTATGGGGCTCTCAACGGGAGTTGCACCTCGCCAGCGCGGAAGGAGAGAATAATGAATATTGTACATTGGCATGACATCGAGCATAGCTTGGGGCAGTATTTTTCCGTACGCTACCACTATTGCAAACGCGCATTCATGCTCCGATAGCTGAGCAATAAAATCTGTATCCAATTTTTCCGGCTTTAATACTGTAATGTTCTCGCTTCGTGCCCATCTAGCAACAGGCGTTTCGCGCATGTCCATACCGCGTCCCTGCATTTTGTCAGGCACCGTGACAATCACGCTCGGTTTGTAACCCGCAGCTTTTAATGATTCCAAAATATCGGCGGCGAGTTGCGGGGTACCAAAATATGCAAAATTAGTTGTCATCTCGCTCATCATCGTACAAGTCGACCGCTTTGTCGACGTAGAGGATGCCATCAAGATGGTCGAGTTCATGCTGGAAGATATGTGCGAGGAAACCTGATGCGCCGCGCTCGAACTTTTCACCGCGCTCATTGTACGCGCGTACGGTTGCCTTTTCTGCGCGGGGAACTTCGCCCCATTTGCCACGTACAGATAGACAGCCTTCGTGAAGTTCTTTGCGTCCGCGTGAAACGCGGACGAGAACCGGATTGATGTACACCTCATCATCTATTGGCATACCGCTGAGGTGTGAATCATCGTCCTCATTCTTGACCTTTTTACGTGCCTCGTTTTTAGACTTAATTTTCGACGAACCGGAAACAATAAACATTCTGAGAGGCTCTCCGACTTGCGGAGCGGCAATCGCGACTCCAAGTCGCTCGTTGGCAAGGAGCGCTTTCATATCCGCAATGATTTCCTGGATGCGAGGGCTTTGGATATCGGAAATAGGAATATCTGACGCCTGCGCCCGCAAGACCGGATCGCCTATTTGTATTATTGAGCGCATGGTCAAATGATAGATGGTGAATGTAAAAAAGAAAAGCAAAAGGAAAGGCCGCCAAGTTCCCGGTGGAACAAGGCGGCCTCGGGGCAAGCAGGTTGCTGAAGCAAATTTGCGGGGGGAGGCCGCCGAGCGCTTCTCGCATTCTCGCTATAAGCAGCTTAACGAGTCTTACCCACTCTGCCGCAGTTGGCCTTTCTGTACTCTGTTTCCAGAGTAAATACCCCATACTCGGCCTTCTGCGGTTGCCCCTTAGACTGACGTGCTGCTACAGACGTCAGTCTTATTGGGTTCTGCTACTCTTATAACACATGAATTGGCATCCTGTCCAGTACGTGCTGTTGCGCATCATAGTGACTTCAGGCGATGCGGTAGAATGATGCTATGGAACATATTAAGTCGAACATAAAGCTGATGCGCGCCAAGATGCGCGAGACCGAGCGTGGCGAGCTTTTGCGCTACTTTGTCGATCGTTTAAATCCGAGTCGTGTGCGCGACGGTTTGCCGAAAATAACCATGCCGCGCATGGGTAAGATTTTGGAACAAATACCTACCAAAGATTTGTACTATCTCAAGCGTGTCTGCGACGATTCCGCAAATTTTAGTAAGAGGTTTTGGTGGGAATTAGATCCGGAAAAACATCCTGAAAATATAAAGCAATCCTAACAGCGAAAGCAATGCATGCCAGACCAAAACGGGAAAGGGGTCGGGAAAACACCTTGTTTTCCCGTGGAGGAAGGCTGGGAAAACCGAGGGTTTCCCAGAATTTTGTGTGGGAACTCGACCCCGAAAAGCATCCTGAAAACTCGAAAAAGGTGGTATAGACAGTAAACGTGTGTTGTAGTACATTTTCTATCTGGGCGAATTGACTGCCCTAAATGGAGGAAGTGAATGAGCGACGAAGCGATTCCGAAGAAGACTACTTGCACTGATCCGGTCGTATTGGCCGATCGGGCGTTCCGTTTTACACAGAGGTTCAGAGCCTCCGGAGATATTAAGCGAGCTGAGATGTGCGCTAAGGCCCATCAGAAGCACGCTGCAGCGGCAAGAATTCTTGCTGAATCGCGAGATCCTTCGTCTGTGAGCGATGGTCGCCGGAAGTAAGTCAGGCTGACCTCGAACAGAGAGCATCAATGTAGCAGCGGCGCTCTCAGCGCCGCTCTTTTTTTGTAGATTTTACGCGCGTCTCACATAAATTACTTGCGCGATTTTGCGCGACCTGGCCTTGGCGCAAGGCACTTCCGGCCTTGCGATAGGGCCCCATCCCCATCTCACCTTTTCTTTTTAATGATTCAGCATACAATTGCACGGCGAATCACCCTTATGTCATTCTTTTCTCCCAAACTCGGTATTGACCTCGGAACGACGACGGTACTTGTCTATGTCCCTAAGCGCGGGATTGTGCTTAATGAACCCTCGGTTGTCGCTATTTCACTCGAAGACAACAAAATTCTTGCCATCGGTATTGAGGCAAAGGAAATGATAGGACGAACTCCGGATGCCATAAAAGCATATCGCCCCATGAAAGATGGCGTTATTGCGGATTACCGCGTCACCGAAGCGATGCTTCGTTACTACATGCGCAAAGCGCTCGGGCGTTGGAACATATTTCGCCCGGAAGTGATGGTCTCCGTTCCTGCGGGGGTGACTTCAACAGAGCGTCGCGCGGTTGTTGAAGCTGCGACAAAGGCGGGTGCTCGGCACGCCTACGTCGTTAAGGAGCCGATTCTTGCGGCAATCGGCGCAGGTATTCCTATTCACGAAGCGCGCGGACACATGATTGTCGATATTGGCGGCGGCACTACGGATGTCGCAGTGATATCGCTTGGCGGCATCGTCGCGTCAACATCGGTGAAATGTGCGGGAAATGCGCTCGATCGCGCCATCGTCGATTACATTAAGAAAAACCTCAACCTCGCAATTGGTGACAAGATGGCAGAAGAAATTAAAATCAAAATCGGTTCCGCAGTACCGATTGAAGAAGAATTTAAAATGATCATCAAAGGACGCGATTATCTTACCGGACTTCCGCGTTCGATCGAGCTCTCCTCAAACGAAATTGTCCGCGCTATGGCGAAGGAATTACGCACCATGGTGGGCGCAATAAAAGACGTACTTCAAGAAACACCGCCGGAGCTCGCCTCCGACATAATCGACAATGGGATCATTATGACGGGAGGATCGTCACAATTGCGCAATCTACCCGAACTGATCTATCGCCGCACCAATGTGAAAGCCCAGATGGCAAAAGATGCACCCTATTGCGTTGCAAAGGGAACAGGCGAAGCCCTCAAGCATCTTGATGTGTACAAGAAGGCGATTACGAGCAAGCGCTAAGCAAGTGCTACAAGGTCGAACCTTGAACGTGGCTCAACAGAGCGCCATACAAGGTTCGACCTTGTAGAGAGCTAGGGGAACGATATTACAGCATCGCTTTCGTATCGCTCGAGGCTTGATGCAGCTTGAGGCGGTCGATATCGTGAAGAAGCTTCCTCAGATCACCCTGAATTTGTTCAAGTGTTTCGCGCTGTTCCAGTTTGCGCCGCTCTTCTGCAGCTTCTTCTGTCTCTTCCTCTTCGCTCATTTCCTCGACATCCTCGCTAATTTCTTCGACGTCTTCTTGCAGCTCGTCCACATCTTCTTGAATCTCGCCCAAATCTTCAGTCATTTCTTCAACGTCTTCCTGAATCTCGTCGATATCCTCCTGCACTTCAGCAATATCCTGCTGTTGATAATTAATTGTCATTTGGATAAAGATTGCGAGATAAATGGCCTCGAGTGAAACGAGTGTCGTGAGCACAAGGAGCATGCGATCAAGAGATACATATCCAAAAAAAGCGAGCGCAAAACTTGCGAGAAAGAGCACCGTATGAATTGCAACGGAGGTGGGGGAGCCCACCGCACGCGTGAGCGAAAGCGCCGTATGCTTCAGGTCATCAGAATTCGACATAGTGCTAGTATACCTCACCAACCATTGTACCTGCCTGCCACGTAGACAATTCATTGATCTAGGGGATACTTTATAGCATGCAGTATATCGGCGCATATCTTATTCAAGGTGGTGAAAATACCGCACAAGTGCTCATTGAACGACTGTTCACTGAGGGCGTACTTATGCGATCGAGTCCTGATGTGTTCAAACGCACCTATCGGAGCTTTGGTGTTGAAGATGCGCATGAGTTGCGTATGCGCGCTCGTACGAAACCCGTCACATTGTCCCATCGCATATTTGTTGTGGTCGTACCATCGATAACGACCGAAGCACAAAATGCGCTTCTTAAAACACTTGAAGAACCTTCGCCGCACGCGCTTTTTTTCTTTATTGTCCCGTCTCCACACCTATTACTCTCAACGATACGCTCGAGGGTGCAGACTTTGGAAATAGACGGCGGCGAATCTGATCTGGATGTGACGTTGGTAGAAGATTTTCTCAAATCCCCGCCGGATAAGCGACTCCTGCAATTGAAGAATTTGTACGAGCATGATGACGACGAGGGTCGCGATATCGGATCCGTGCTTTCATTCTTGAGTAACCTCGAGCGCAGACTTGCTCATCACACCCCAGTCGATGCCCGCAACGAAGCTCTCAAAGCTGTGTACCGAGCGCGAAAATACGCGACGGATAAAGGCTCGCTTCTCAAGTCACTTCTTGAACAAGCCGCTCTCATTATCCCCAAAATAGGGTAATATAGCGGTATATGGCATACGATTTTAAACCGCTTGATGCGAAATTAGCAGGCTCTCGCGAATGGCTCGCGCGAGAATATCAGGGGCTCCGTACCGGGCGCGCGACACCTGCGATTCTCGATAGCGTCATGGTCCAGGCATACGGTTCGATGATGCCACTTAAGCAAGTGGCAATGGTCAGCATCGAAGATGCCCGTTCTCTTCGTGTACAGGCTTTTGATACCGCTCTCATTAAAGATATCGAGCGTGGCATTACGGTAGCGGATCTTGGAGTTGGTATCGGATCGGATTCCGCCGGTGTGCGAGTGACTTTTCCGGAACTTACGAGTGAGAGACGCGAACAACTGGTGAAGCTCGCGAAGGCAAAACTCGAAGAGTCGAGAACCGCGGTACGCGGTGCACGCGATGAATGTTGGAAAGATATTCAAGCGCAAGAGAAAGACGGCCTTATCTCTGAAGACGATAAATTTCGTCTCAAGGAAGAAATGCAAAAGAAGGTTGATGCGGCGAATGGTGAACTTGAAGCGCTGTTTGAAAAGAAAGAGAAGGAGATGAATTCGTGATACACTAAAAATTCGAATTGCTAAATCCGTAACAAATAAGAAATCACAAGCATGAAAATATCAAACGGGGAAGTTTTTGATTTGGCTTTTGGTGCTTGTAATTTGTTTAGAATTTCGTTCTTCGTATTTCGTATTTAAACTCACTATGACTGGTCTACTCGTCCTCGGCATATTAGTACTCCTCATCGTTATTCACGAACTGGGGCACTTTTTTGCTGCAAAAATGTTCAAGGTGCGCGTCGAAGAATTTGGCGTCGGCTATCCGCCACGTGCTTTCACCTTCGGTACCTGGGGTGGAACCGAATACACGCTCAATTGGATACCGTTTGGCGGATTCGTGCGGCTATTCGGGGAGCACGGCGAAACGCATCAAAAGGGAAGTTTTGCAGGAGCTCCAAAGTACGCTCAGGCAATCATACTCGTCGCGGGCGTCACCATGAACGCGCTCGGCTCATGGCTCCTTTTTGCGGGAGCACTCCATGTCGGTATTCCGCGCGTTATTCCTGAAGGGAAGGCGATTACCGGGGAAACGCAACTGTTCGTAAATTCGGTACTTGATGCCTCTCCCGCCTCCGCCGCTGGCATTAAACCTGGAGATGAATTGACGCGTATAGTGGATGCCGATACTAAGGAAGTGGCGGAACTTAAGCCTTCAAAAATTGTTGAGTTTATCGGATCGCGCGGTGGAAAGCAGCTCGAAGTATCTTACCGTCGCGCTGAAGCAATTGAGACCGTTATCGTCACACCCGCGCACGCAGTTGTTGAATCCAGCGCGAATCGCCCGGCTGTCGGCTTTGGGCTCGCGCTCGTTACCGATGAAGCGCTTCCGTGGTGGAAGGCACTTATTGAGGCAGGGCCGAGCACTATTGCAGCGCTTCAGGATACCGCAAAAGGCCTTTGGACCTTAGTACGCGATGCGGCAGCGGGGGATCCGAATTTGGAAAACATCGTAGGTCCGGTTGGTTTGGTTGATTTTGTCGGCAACGCCTCACGACACGGCATCGGACACGTTCTCGCACTCGCAGCATTTATTTCAATCAACCTTGCGGTTATTAATCTCGTGCCAATTCCTGCGCTCGATGGTGGGCGACTCTTTCTTCTTGGAATCGAGGCAATCATCCGTCGACCTCCACCGCTACTGGGAGTTCAAATATTAAATTTTATGGGTGTTGGACTCATTATTATTCTCATGGTCACAGTGACGTACCAGGATATTGTGCGGTTGCTTACATAAATAGCGCCTGAGTTTCCTCAGGCGCGTACTGCTTCACTTTGATACACGAAATCACTTACGACACCATGCTGCAGATATCGTGTACACCAAGAGCGCGACCGACATCAACCATAAACACTCAATCGGCCGCCAAGTGGCGAGGTATTTCGCACTTGTGAGACTGTTGTAGCCCACCCACGGTTGAAATTCGAACAATTCACTCAACGACTTTACGCTTCCTTTGGCAAATTCTCTCCGCGCATCCGAGGTGAGTGCGGAAAAGGTACCGTATCCGTAGCCTGCTCCGGCAACGCACACAAGCAGCATGTTGCGATCAAACCGATTCATGGGTTAACTCCAGTTGGTTTTTACCGACAACACAGTACATTAGTGGTAATGCTTGTCAACTTTGGCGATTCATGAATCACGCGTACAATGTAGAAAATATGCGTCAATCACGATTGTTCACTAAAACCCGAAAAGAAGCGCCCAAAGACGAGGTTTCTAAGAATGCGCAGCTCTTAATTCGCGCAGGCTACATCCATAAAGAGATGGCGGGGGTCTATGCGTATCTACCACTTGGCCTTCGCGTACTCGAAAAAATAAAGCAGATCACGCGCGAGGAGATGAATGCGATTGATAGTCAGGAATTGATCATGACCGCTCTCCAAAGAAAAGAGCTCTGGGAGAGCACCGGGAGATGGGATGATTCGGTCGTCGATGTGTGGTTTAAATCAGAATTGAAAGCCGGTGGCGAAGTTGGTTTTGGCTGGAGTCATGAAGAGCCAATCGGTGAGATGATGAAGAATTTCATCACCAGCTATAAAGATCTTCCTATTTCGGTCTACCAATTTCAAACGAAATTGCGCAATGAATTGCGCGCAAAAAGCGGCATTATGCGGGGCCGCGAATTCGTCATGAAAGATATGTACTCATTTGCCGCGGATGAAGCATCGCATCTTGCGTACTACGAATCGACGAAGCCTGCGTATATGCGCGTGTTTGAGCGACTCGGTATTGGCAGCGATACCTACATTACTTTTGCTGCAGGCGGCGCATTCACCAAGTACAGCCACGAATTCCAAACAATTTGTGAATCCGGCGAAGACGTTACATACATCAATAAAGAAAAGGGCATAGCAATCAATGAAGAGGTCTTAAGCGACGAGATTGTTGCTCAACTTGGTGTTACGCGCGAATCGCTTGAAAAAGTAAACACCGCAGAAGTGGGAAACATTTTCAATTTCGGTCAACAAAAAGCAACAGATCTCGGTCTTACCATTAAAGATGCATCAGGAACGGACGTCCCGGTATGGATCGGTTCCTACGGTATCGGCATTACCCGCCTCATGGGAGTACTTGTGGAGAAATTCGCCGACGAGAAGGGGATTGTATGGCCGAAGGACGTCGCACCATTCCACGCGCATCTCGTGGCGATCACCGGCGGAAATGCGGATATTGCTACAGAAGCCGATCGCATGTACGAAATGCTTACGGAAAGCGGGATAGAGGTACTCTATGATGATCGCGACGTCCGTGCGGGAGAAAAATTTGCAGACGCAGAACTTATCGGCATACCGAATCGACTTGTGGTTTCTGAAAAGACAGTTGCCGCAGGAGCACTTGAAATGACCGACCGCAAAAGCGGTAAAAGCACGCTCGTCGCCGAAAGCGAAATCTGCACGCGCCTCACCAACAATGAACTCACGCAATAACACACACCATGGATACGCTGCGACGATGGAAAGAAAAGATAGTAGGGCTCTTCTCGAATGATATTGGTATTGATTTGGGTACCGCAAATACGCTCGTCTACGTCAAAGGCCGCGGAATCGTCATCAATGAACCCTCCATCGTTGCGGTGAATCAAAAAACGGGGCAGGTCGTTGCAGTGGGGCAGGAGGCAAAGAACATGCTCGGCCGCACGCCGCCTCATATCACGCCCGTGCAGCCGGTAGTCGATGGCGTAATTTCCGACTTTGAAATTACGAGCGAAATGCTCGGTTACCTTATTAATAAAGCGCAAGCGGGACGCTCGAAGCTCCTTGGTCCACGCGTCATCATCGGGGTCCCCTCCGGTATTACTTCCGTTGAAGTGCGCGCAGTGCGTGACGCCGCGCACGCGGCAGGGGCGCGCGAAGTGCACATTGTTGATGAACCCATGGCGGCGGCAATTGGTATCGAGCTGCCGGTGCACGCTCCAACAGGAAGTATGGTGATCGATATTGGCGGAGGTACAACTGACATCGGCATCGTATCCCTCGGGGGACTCGTCATAGCACGCAACATCCGCATAGCAGGGGATAAATTCAATGTCGATATATCGAGCTATATCCGCACGGAGCATAAAATATTGATCGGGGAGAAAACAGCGGAAGAAATAAAGATTGCAGCCTCTGCTATTTTGCGCGGCGCGGATCCGATAGTCGTGACGGCGCGCGGTCGCGACCTCGTGACCGGGTTGCCGCGTGAGATTGTTCTCACGGATGAAGATGTGCGAACTGCGATCGGCCACTCTATCGATGACTTGGTTGAGCAGGTTAAAAATATTCTGGAAGAGGCGCCGCCTGAGATTCTCGCGGACGTGATGCAAAGCGGTATTCATCTTGCCGGTGGTGGGGCGCTTATTCGCGGCCTACCCGAATTTTTGCGCTCAGCACTCGGCGTTCCGGTAACGGTCGCGCACGATCCACTTACCGCCGTTGTGCGCGGAACCGCGATTATTCTTGAAGATATGGACCTATATTTCGAAGTACTCAAACAAAATGATGAAGAACTCATTCCGACTGAATAGAGAGAAGCCTCATGTGGGCGCTTTCGCGATTGTTGCACTCATAATCGTCGCGCTCTTTGGACTTGATACCATCACAAGCGGAATTGTGCGCTCGTATGTTCGTACAATCGGTACGATCACCTGGAGCACAGCCGTAAGTGCGGTTACTGCGATAGATTCGAGTGGAGTTCTTGCGTCGCGTCAGTCACTGATCCGCGAGAATGACGCATTAAAGGAGCAACTCAGTCTATTACAAGAGCACTCCGCACGATTTAAAGAACTCGAAGCCGACAATGCGCGTTTACAGGAACTTGCACACTTAGTCGCGCGCGATCCGGGGGGTATCGCGGTACGCATGCTTTCCTCATTTCAAGCATCACCGTACGGGACGTTTCTTATAGGTTCCGGGAAAAATGCGGGTATAACTATTGGCAGCGTAGTTCTAACTCCTGGCGGCTATTTACTCGGCACCATTAGCGATGTTGATTCAGAAACAGCGAGTGTAAAAGCACTTCTTTCTCCAGGGGAGAATATCGATCTTATTGCAAACGAAGTTGCTTTTTCCGCTCAAGGATACGGTGGAGGTAATGCGCGCGGAGAAATGCCACGCACTGCACTCATTGCCGTCGGAGATGCTGTTACGTCGCCAGAACATTACAACCGCATCGTCGGCATCATCGGAGCAATTGAATCAGCCTCATCAAGCGCCTCACAAAAAGTATTTATGCGATTACCTACAAATCTAGCAACACTGCGCTATGTCTACGTCATCCCCGCTCAGCAGTAATACGCGCATAGTGCTTGCGGTATGTATGTACGCAAGCGCACTTTTCGCCTATCCGTGGGTTGTTGCCCTCTTAGCCGTTCCGCTCGCTCTGAGGTGGCGCGCGTGGGAAGTCATTGGTGTTGGTCTTTTTATGGATTTTTTATGGATGCCGACGCCCGTATCGTTTCTTACATTCGAATCTCTCCCTCTTGCGACACTTATAGCGTGTCTTCTCGTATTCGCTCTTGAGCCGCTGCGCCGTCAGTTACTCCTTGGTCACGCACTTCGATAAAATACGGTATAGTCAGTATATGGTGTGGTGGAAAGCGCGGGCGCGCGGGAGCGAAATAGATCCGGAAGATATTTTTCTTGATTCGAGTAATCGCTCGGGTCTTGATTTCGCACAGCTTGAAGGACGCATCGAGAGGCCTGTTTCGCGCATCGCGATTGCTGCTATCGGTGTGTGTTTTTTTCTTGCCGCAAGCGTCTTTGCATCGCAAGCATTTACGCTTCAAATCGTGAAAGGGAGCACGTATGCCGATATTTCGCGCAATAATCGCCTTGAGCGATCGGTATTGTTTGCAACGCGCGGTATCATCACCGACCGCAATGGAAAAGAGCTTGTCTGGAACGAAACGCTTTCTCTTGCCACCTCTACCGAAGAAAAGGACGCAGATGCGAAAGCCGCATTACCGTACGCGCGGCGTCATTACATTGAAGGACCCGGCTTCTCGCACATTCTAGGATACGTTCGCTATCCAAAAGCAGACGCAAGCGGCTCGTGGTGGCGTGAGGAATACACCGGTATTTCTGGTGTTGAGCATGCGTTTGAACAGGTGCTGCGTGGAAGAAATGGCAGTACCATGACCGAAACCAATGCTCGCGGCATTCTTGTGCGCGAGGATATTGTGGATCCGCCACAAGACGGAGAAACCCTGAGGCTTTCGATTGATGCTGACATTCAGTCGGAACTGGCTCGCATACTCTCAGGACATGCAAAAAATAATAGATTTCAAGGCGGCGCTGCAGTGATCATGCATGTCGAAACCGGAGAGTTGATTGCACTGACGAGTTTTCCTGAATACAACAACGCCGCGTTTTCTGATGGCGATACTGAGGTAATCGCGAGTGCAAACGCGGATGCACGATCGCCGACGTTAAATCGCGCTGTTGCGGGAGTGTATGCACCAGGATCAATCGTAAAACCGATTTTTGCTGCCGCTGCACTGAATGAAAAACTCATTTCGCCTGAAAAAGAGATACTCTCGACAGGATCAATCTCGATTCCGAATCCCTACACACCGGAAAAGCCTTCGATTTTTAAGGATTGGAAAGCACATGGGTATGTTGATATGCGTCGTGCGATCGCAGTTTCCTCTGATGTGTATTTTTACGCGATTGGAGGGGGATACAAGGATCAGGCAGGTCTTGGTATTGCAAAAATCGATGAATACGCGCGACGTTTTGGCCTCGGCGAAATTACCGGTTTTGCGCTCACGGGAGAAGCACAAGGAACAATTCCTACGCCGGAGTGGAAAGAAAAAGTGTTTGAGGATCCCTGGCGCCTTGGTGATACCTATAACACCGCTATCGGACAATACGGATTTCAAGTGACGCCGCTGCAAGTTGCGCGCTTTACTGCCGCAATCGCGAACGGCGGCACCGTTCTTACTCCCTGTCTTTTGAGTGCATCGCACTGCACGCTACTCTCTCGCTCTCATGTGGGAATCTCGGATGACGATTTACAGATTGTACGCGAGGGAATGTACGATGCGGTACATGCAGGTGGTACTGCTGCAGCATTGAATATGGGTGGCATATCGATTGCCGCGAAAACAGGTACCGCACAGATCGGACGTAATAATGAATTTATGAATTCGTGGGTCATCGGTTTCTGGCCGAGCGAGAAACCGAAGTATGCGTTTGCGGTAGTACTCGAAAAAGCGCCGGCAGGAACACTCTCGGGAGCGTCTCCCGCACTTTCACAATTCTTCTATTGGCTTCGTGAAAACAAGCCCGAGTATCTCGCGGAGTGATCACCTTGCGCTAAAATCCAGGCAGGATACAATACGCGTGCTCAACAGAAATCTCACTAACCTATTATGATGATCAACGACGACAACACGTACCTCTCGCAGGAGAAATTTGACGAACTAACCAAGGAATTGGAACATCTCAAGACGTTTCGACGACGCGAAATCGCGGAGCAACTTGAGTATGCACGCTCACTCGGCGATTTATCGGAGAACGCCGAATACGAAGAAGCACGTAATATGCAGGCGGCTACCGAAGATCGCATTCGTCAAATCGAAGAGCAGCTTGCACGTGCGCGCATTATTGAACACCACAAAGGAAATGCCGTTTCTCTTGGATCGTTTGTCACCATACAAAAACAAGGCGAAAAAGACGAGCTTACCTATGAGGTAGTAGGTTCTGCAGAGGCGAACATGCAGGAACACAAAATCTCGCATCTTTCACCACTTGGTTCCGCTCTTATGGGCAAAAAGAAAGGGGAAGCGTTTTCATTTCAAACACCAAAAGGCGCACAGAAGTATAAGATTGTGGGGATAAAGTAATTTTTTGTCTCTTTGCGTACGATTGTGAGCGCACCGACAGTGTGATACAACTGCGCTGGGAATCTTGATCTCAAAGAGTGGAGGTTGACGTGGTACAGGTATTCCTACCCTATGTAGAAGTGCTCTGGAAGACGATGCCGGCCTCGTTGCCGCAAATAAAGGAAGCAGGATTTGATGGCGTCGAGTGCCATCTCATTGGAGGACTGCGTGATTCTGCGCGAGTTCGTGTGATTCGAGAAGCGACACGAGACCTAGGACTCAAGCTCCGATTCCATCAGGGCTGGTCACAACTTACCGGACAGAGGAATGTGTTCAATACGTTTCTCGGACTGCTAGGGCAACTTGTTCCTAACAATCAGCTACCAAAAGAACAGTTCAAAGACGTTGGGGATGATCCGGTCGTCGTGTACGGTAATCACGCTGTGATGACTCCTGATCAGCCGAACTATTTGTATCAAACGGCGAGCGAACATCGGGGTACTACATACGCGAGGCCCTATACAAAATTCGCGACAGCTGTGTTGGCGTGGTCTAAGCCAGTTGTCTTTGATACACAGCATGTACTCGAGTGGTACTTCAACGTGCAGAATGTAGAAGGTCTTCCGAGCGACGCAGACACAATCTCAAGCACGATCGTAGGACTGTGGAACACCCTGCGCCCACGCGTCGTCGAAATACATCTGAACGATTTCAACCCGAAGCTCGGTGCGTCAAGAGGACGGAACGTGTATCCCGGCACCGGCATATTTCCTCTCAAAGAGTTTGTCGCGCAGGTACGCAGTAGCGGCTGGAGCGGTGTTGTCACGCCCGAGGTCGCGCCGCAGTATCTTAGTGTCGACAAGCTGAAGTCTCTTCGTGAAGACATCGATCGCCTGTTCGGATAACCCCGCAGAGAAGCCCCGCACCAACTTCTCGGTGCGGGGCATTTTTTAAAGAACTCGCAATCTGCGCAAAAGATGGTATTCTTGCCGAGTTGTCAAAAATGACGCGCATGGCTACAGCTCCGAAAAAGAAGAAAC
The DNA here is from genome assembly GCA_964393065.1 of uncultured Candidatus Saccharibacteria bacterium. Taxonomy (GTDB): domain Bacteria; phylum Patescibacteriota; class Minisyncoccia; order Phycocordibacterales; family UBA2100; genus UBA10103. The sequence continues at coordinate 15,243 of CAYMRY010000001.1, read as the reverse complement.
GCAACGGTCATAGGAAATTTTGGAAACTCGGTATCGAGGAATTTAATACTGCACCCTTTGATATCGATAGCGAGGGCCAACTCATCGTGCGCGAGGGAAACTACCAGTACGACATCTTCAATATCGTCAAAAAGTACGGAACTTCGACCGAAGTCATGTTTCCCACGATCATCGAGAATCGCGTGCGTGATCTCATCGATACGTTTAATGCCTACATCAAAATCCTCTCCTACAAGGGTAAATTTCACTACCACTATCCGATGAAGGTCAATCAAAATCGCGAATTCGTGTTACCCGCAGTTGCCGAAGGCGCGAATCTTGATGTCGCGAGTGCGAATGAGCTCTTCTTGGTGAAGCGCATGATCGAGCAGAATCGCTTCAATAACAGGATTCGCGTCACCTGCAACGGCCCAAAGACACCAAAATATATGGAGCTTATCGAGGAGCTGCGCGAGAAGGGTCTCCATGTCGTCCCGATCATTGAAGATTACGTGGAACTGGAACGCATGAAGAAGTTTAACGGACCTGTTGGTATCCGCGTTAATTTAAACATTAAGATTCGTAGTCACTGGGATAAGAAATTCAATCGTTTTGGTTTTACGGAAGACGAACTGTTGAAACTAGGCCGTGTCCGCAATCTCTCAATCTTGCATTACCATATCTCAAGTCAGATAGAATCTGTTGAGGGTTTTGCAACCGCGCTCAAGCGCGCTATAGATTTGTACGCAAAGCTACGCGAGAAAAATACCGGCCTCGATACTATCGACATGGGAGGAGGTGCTGCCGTTCCGTACGACAAGAAGCGCATGTACACGGGCAAGAATCTGATTCAGCGCCTTGTCAAAACCGCAAAAACGCACTGCGATAAGCGCGAAGTGAAGCATCCAAACCTTATTGTGGAGTGGGGAAGATATGTTGCAGCGCCCGCGCAAATTACGCTCTACAAAATCCTTGCGGAGAAAACAATCGAGACGAAAAGCGATAAAGTCTGGTACGTAATCGATGGCAGTTTTATGAATGATCTTATCGATACGTGGGCAATCCATCAGAAGTGGCACGTGGTGCCAGTCAATGGACTACACGCGAAGAAATTTAACAAGGTGTGGCTCGCCGGATCGTCGTGTGACAGTGATGATAAGTACACGGCGGGTGGTACGCACATCCTTCTTCCTAAACTGGAGAACGTAGAGGAACTCTACATCGCAATTCTCGATACGGGCGCGTATCAAGACCCGCTTGCATCGCATCATTGCCTACTTTCATCACCCGCAAAGCTGGTCGCAAGTAATGGGGAAATCAAGGTGGCGCGAAAACGCGAGATGCCAGAGGATGTTGGGAAATTGTTTGGCTGGTAGTGTACGCGAAACATAAGTCTCGCTATACTTTATGCTACCGGGCCGTAGTTGACCTACTGTACGCATGGCTGGGCGTTTTTCGCAAACATATCGCACACTTCTTTGCGATATATCGAAAAAACGGGCAAAATGATGTCGTGTGGGACCATTTTACCCCCGGCTTTCAATACTTTTTCGGGATATAGTGTAGCGGCAACACGCTTGCATGGGGTGCAAGAGACGCTGGGTTCGACTCCCAGTATCCCGACACGAGAGAAGCGAGTGCGGATACGAAGAATGTGCCTTCGCACATTCTTCGAGGGAGGCGAAAGGCGGAGCGATGTTTCGCGAGCACGCGAAACCGCGAGCCCGGGTCGGGGAACATTTTGAGCGACGGCGAAAAATGTATCCCTGACCGACTCCCAGTATCCCGAAAAAGTATTGAAAGATGTAAAACGAGTTCGATTCTCGTCCGCCCGAATAAAAACGAGTCGCTCGTCGATCCCCGACCCAAGGGTCGGGGTATTCGCGAGCGACTACCGTGGCGTTTTTGTTGGAAGATGAGCGCCCACCGGGCGCTCAAATCAATTGGCGGCGATTCATCCTCGCGGCAGAGCCGCGAGGTATTCTCGCCGTCCTTCCAATAAAGATAAAGCATAGTATTCATACTGCTAGTTCAAAAAAACGGCACCTATCCGGTGCCGTCGTTGAGATTTGGAATGTAATCCAATCTGAGCCGTCTGCGCTCTTCATGAACCTTTGCTCCCCACTGAGAAAAGAAACGCTCCATTGTCTGGTATTTCTTAATAATGAGCTGTCGCAACTCCTTATCAGTAAAAGGCAGTGCTCTATCGCGTATTGCGAAGTTCATACTTCCACCCTTTCGCATGAGGGAATCGGCAACGCGAAGCCATAAAGCGTCCTCGAGGTCGTTGCTGATTGCCGTATGTGATTGCTCCTTCGCTGAGGATTTTTGCATAGCAAATGGCGTGACAAGAGAATGTTGCTTTTGTCGCTCTGTATGAGTGAGTAAGAGCAGGGGTTCTCTATTTTTTTTTCTTCGCTTCACTTCTTGGACAAATCCCTCACGACCTTGTCCGTAGGAGTGCCACAGCACTGTAACCTGATGTATGGTGACTGGGCGCTTCCTCACTCGCGAAAGTTTATCAGCGATTTCACGAGCAGAAAGTATGTACTTTACGCGTCCTAACATCACCCGCGTTTTGCGAGAAAGTTGGTATGTTTTTTCAATCATTGCAGGATCGCGTGAAAGGGGATCTACCGTGCGTCGCTTAGTGGTCATGACACCTCCTCTTAGCCATATGTTCAATCTCTCGACACGCTATCAGTCTTTGGGGTTTATGCAAGAGCGGTTATCGCGCAAACCGAAGCGCAATCCATTTAGCACATTCCACAAGAAGTACTATAAAGATGAGCCACAGTGCGACAATGGCGAGATAGGAAAGCGGAATTATGGAGAGTCCGAAAAGTTCGCGGAGCCATGGAATGAGCACAGTCATACCGGTCAATAGCGATCCAACGATGACACTGATTGTTAGCCAAAGGTTGGAAAATAGACCCTTCGTGTAGAAAGGGACGTGCAGGTGTCGCAACGAGAACGCAATCACAAGAACGTAGAGAGAGAAGCATAGGAAGAGCGTCGTGCGCGCGTGTTCTACCGAGAGCCCTCGATAAAGAAGGAACCAGTAGAGAAGAAATAGACAGAGCGAACTCAGAAAACCAATACCCACCGTCAATATAGTTACACTCGGTGAGAAAATAGCCGTGCTACCGCGCGCTTCTTTTTCTGATCGATAATGGCGATCAAAGGCAAATGAAAGTGCGGGAAGACTATCTGAGAAGAAATTGACCCAAATAATTTGCAGTGCCGTAAGCGGAAGGGGGAGTCCCATAAGGAGGCTCCCGCCGATGAGAAACACCTCACCCAAACAGGTCGAGACAAGATAGACAAATACCTTACGTACGTTCTCAAGAATACGACGGCCTTCTTCGATGGCCGCTACGATGGTTTTGAAATTATCGTCAAGAATCACTAAATCTGCCACACTTTTCGCAACATCTGATCCTGATCCAAGCGCAACGCCAATATCAACGGCCTTTAAAGAAGGCGCATCGTTCACGCCATCACCGGTCATTGCGACAACTTCACCGCGCGACTTGTATAAAAGTCCGATACGGAGCTTGTCTTCCGGAGTTACACGCGCAAATATTTTGATATGAGGGAGTGACTCGTGCAAGGCCTCATCAGAGAGTTGTCGGAGATCCGCGCCAGTGAGAACATTGCCTTCATTGACGTCCCACCCAAGCTCCCGCGCGACGGAAAGTGCGGTGCCTTTTAGATCTCCGGTGAGCATAACGACTCGCGCACCGAGTGACTCTATTTTCTGTACCGCAGCCGCCGCATCATGACGAATAGGATCACGAAAGACGAGCATGCCGATAAATTCAAGATTAACCGCATCTTCAGCATCGAGCGTTTTTGCGTCTGGGTGCGCATGATTCCTCAGACGCGCAACACCGAGAAGGCGATTTCCTGCGGCGCTCGTTTCGTGGATCGCCGCTTCTGCTAGGAGAAAATCATCCTTACTGATATCCGAACGTGCAAGTAATATATCGGGCGCTCCAATGACAAATCGCTCATTACCGACACCAGCGACGATGGAGAATTTATTTGTCGAATTAAAAACAAGAAGTGGCGCATGGCGCTCGTGGAAATAAGGCGTCACATCGACGCCAAGGTCGCGCGCTGCCCGCATAATACTGACTTCAAACGGCCTTCCGGCGAACCGCCAAGAAGGCATCTCTTCCTCGCGATTCTCTATAGTGACGTCAGTTCCCCAGAGCGCGTGCTTCAGAATTGCAAGGGAGGTGGGGGACTCAAGAGGGCGAAGCTCCGTTGCGTTGAGAGCGAGAAGTTGCTGCAACGGAACGATGGTTACGAGGCGCATGTTTGCTTCCGTGAGCGTTCCGGTTTTATCAGTCATCACCACCGTCGCAGAACCAAGCGTCTCGGCCGCAGACAAATTGCGAATGACTCCCTTGTGCCGAGCGAGCCTCTCGACGCCGACAGCGAGAATAACGGTGAGTGCAATGGGAAGTGCCTCGGGAACCGCACCAACTGCAATCGCTGCAGCCATAAGGAGCATGTCGAAGAGTTCCTCGCCGCGAAGGATTCCAAGGAAGAATATAATAACGACGAGGACGGCGATGCCTACAAAGAGATACCACGACATGCGCGAAAGTGCTTTCTGAAGTGGCGTCGCGGCATCGTGCGTCGAGGACACCAAGAGTGCGATGCGTCCAATTTCGGTCTTAGAATCGGTGGCTGTAACGATTGCAATGCCAGAACCTTCTACCACCATGGTTCCCGCGTGTACCATGTTGGTTCTCTCAGGCGCCGCGAGTGCCTCAGAGAGAGTCTCTACCTGTTTATGGACGGGTAGGGACTCGCCGGTGAGAACCGCTTCATCACAAGAAAGGGCGTTAACCTCAATTAGACGCGCGTCTGCAGGTACGCGAGAGCCGTAGCTGAGGCGTATCACATCGCCGGGCACGAGAACTGCTGAATCGACCTCTTGTTCAACACCATCGCGAATCACGTGCGCGCGTTCGCGAATATAGGTTGTCAGCTTTTCAAGCGCATTTTCTGCCCGATACTCTTGATAGAAACCAAGGAGTGCATTCACCAAAATCGCAAAAAGTATTACGACAGTTTCCACGGTTTCCCCGAGGATTGTCGTAAGAAGTGCTGCCGCAAAGAGAATAAAAATAAGAGGAGAAACAAACTGACGCAAGAGCAAACTTACTATGGTAAAGCGCGGCTTTTGCGGAAGCGTATTCGGTCCGAAATGGCGTCCTCTCAATTGGGCGTCATTTTCTGAAAGGCCACGGGTGGATGACTCCAGAATGTGTAGCACTTCCGCACTATCCAAAGACCACGCGGGAAAAATGCGCTCTTCTTGCATCCCCTCAGTATACGCGATGCAACGAATAATAGGGTACCGACTGGGGATTTACCGCATCGAGTCCACGAACACCACAGATTTGCACCTATCACTATATTCAAGAGCCCACACTGTTGTTAGAATACTCACATGCAATCCTTAAAAATTATTGGACTACTCCTCAGCGCTGGCGTCCTTGCCGTTGTCGCGCTCGTTATCATAGAGTCGACACCACGCATTCAACTGGATTCGATCACACCGCCCCTCCAGATCGCAAATTTCGATGAGTGCGTCGCTGCCGGTAATCCTGTTATGGAATCGTATCCGCGCCAGTGCCGCTCTTCCGATGGTCAGCTCTTTATCGAGCCAATTCAACCTGAAAACACCGTACCGTCGAACAATGAGCCACCGTCTTCTCAATCAACTGGCTCAATGCGTGCAACTTCCTGCGCTGTTGCCGGCTGTAGCGGACAACTCTGTGTATCAAGTGAAGAGGCGAGTTCTATTGTTACGACGTGTGAATTTCGAACAGAATACGCGTGTTACAAAGAAGCGAAGTGTGAGGTTCAGCGCAATGGATCATGTGGATGGACAATGACTCCCGAATTGGGGCAGTGTCTCGCCTCTCCGGGGAATTCCGTTGAGACTAATCTCGAAGTTCTCTAAATAGCTATGCGCATTGTCTTTGATGAACTACTCGCGAGCGAGAAAGCCATAATCGAGCGCGAACTCAGTGAGCATTCGCTCACCTTTCTTGATGCGAAAATTACTGATACCACGGTCCTCCCGATTGATACTGCGGTACTTTCGGTGTTTGTGGGGTCCAAGGTAACACGCGAACATATTCAGGCGCTTCCTGAATTGCGTGGAATCGCCGCGCGGTCAATGGGACTCGATCATATCGATACGGTCGCAGCGAAAGAGCGTTCGATTCCCGTTATGAGCGTCGCAGGATACGGAACCAATACTGTCGCCGAATTTGCACTCGCGCTCATGCTTGCACTGTCTCGAAAAGCGTTTCCTGCATATCAGAAACTGCGCGATGCAAGAACTGTGGACGTAGTCGCATCGGAGGGATTCGATTTGTGTGGGAAAACGCTTGCGGTAATCGGCACGGGGAAAATTGGAAAAAATCTTGCGCGGTACGGCAAGGCTCTCGGGATGACAGTGCTTTTATACGATGTGTCCGAAGACGCTGCATTTGCAAACGAGATTCAATCGACCTATGTGCCGCTTGATACCTGTATCACACGCGCTGATGTGCTTTCGATCCATGTGCCGCTTCTTGAGAGTACCGCGCATCTTTTTAATGCGGAGCGTCTCGCACAGTGCAAACAGGGTGCGGTGATCATCAATACTTCGCGCGGCGGCGTCATTGATACCATCGCACTTAAGTCTGCACTTGAGAGCGGTCACATCGGGGGAGCCGGGCTCGATGTGTTTGAAGGAGAACACGAGCTTTTTGGAACTCATACGGGGGACACACCACAATCAGAGGAGGCACGGGCAGCTGCCGCGCTTCTTACCATGCCAAATGTCATAATGACCCCGCACGTCGCATACAATACAAAAGAAGCAAAAGCAAAAATTCTGGAAACGAGTATTGCAAATATTCGCACCTGTCTTGCCGCAGATCCGCGCACACCCACGTCGTAGTATGCCGTACATTAAAAACGCAGCCGTCTTAGGGCGCTCAGAGGAGCGTAAGAAGACTCTCGATATCATAAGCGCCGCGTACACGTCGATCGATACGGAGAAGGTTTTGCGCGATCGGATTCGATTGGATAACACAGTGCTTGTCATTGGGGATCAGGTATTTGATCTTGCAGCATTTGAACATGTCTATATTGTTGGTTGCGGCAAAATCGCCTGTCAGGCGGCGGCAATTGTTGAAGAAATTTTGCACGACAAGGTGCGGGATGGCGCAGTTATTGGCCTTACCGAACACGTCTGTTCGGTCGTATCGACGTATCAAGGTTCGCATCCGCTTCCGTCAGAGCGCAATTTCCGCGCAAGCGAACACATTGAACGTATCGGCGCGAACGTTTCCGAACGTGATTTGGTGATTGCGATCGTAGGCGGTGGGGGAAGTGCGCTCTTGTGTTCATCGCAGGGTGAGTGTGATCAAAGCACCAAACTATATGAAGCGTTTCTTAATTCTGGTGGCACCATCGACGAACTGAATATCGTACGCCGCCACCTCTCCTCGCTTAAGGGCGGCGGGCTTGTACAAACACTGTATCCCGCAACCATCGTTGGACTTATTTTTTCTGATGTACCCGGAGGATCACTTGCAACCGTTGCCTCGGGCCCCACGTATCGCGATACGTCCACTATCGAAGATGCGCTCGCTATTATCGAGAGATATCATTTGGGGAGCTACGATCTTGTCGAAACACCAAAAGACGAAGCGCTTTTTGAGCGCGTATTTAATATTATGATGGTTTCCAATAGCGTCGCGCTTGAGGCAATGGCAAACGCTGCACGGGGTATGGGGCTTGAACCAATATTTTCTTCGTGTGAGCCGTATGCGTTTCCCGAAGTGATGATCGAGACAATGCTGCGCGAGTCAAAACCTCAGAGTGTTGTACTTTTAGGCGGAGAGGCGCGCCTCGTGGTACCCGAGGGTATTCACGGTATAGGAGGCAGAAACACCTATTTAGCACTCGAAGCAATTCAAAAAATTGGCAACAAACAATTGTTCGCCTCGTTTGCCTCTGACGGTCATGATAATGCCGGTGTTGCCGGCGCACTCGTCGATGCGACAACGCGCGCGAGGATTGAGGCGGAGAAATTGCCGCTCGATGAGTATAAACGCAATCGTGATTCGACGTCTCTTTTTCTGCGCACCAACGACGTAATCGAAACAGGGCCGCTCGATAGTAATGTCTCCGATCTTACGCTTCTTCTCACCGAATCATGAAAATCTCACTCATAACTGCGCGCGAAATCTTAGACTCACGTGGTATGCCGACCTTGCGCGTTACGGTTGCGGCCGATGCCGCGCGCGGCGTCTGCGATGTACCGAGCGGCGCGAGTAAAGGATCTCACGAGGCAAAAGAACTCCGCGATCACGATGGGAAGGGAGTGTCGCGCGCGATAGAATTGATCGAAGGAGAAATCCAAAACGCACTTCTCGACGTTTCCGTAAGCGCACAATCCGATATTGACCGCATTCTAACCGAGCTCGATGGCACAAGCGATAAGTCGCGACTCGGTGCAAACAGTCTTATCGGTGTTTCAATCGCAGCGGCAAAAGCCGCGGCCAAATCAAAGGACTGCGCGCTCTATGAGCACCTCCGCTCTCTCGCTGATATTCTTCCTTCACGAAACGTTCCACTTCTTTTTATCAATCTGTTTAACGGTGGAAAGCACGCACCGCTTGGAACGCCGTTTCAGGAACATCAAATCATTCCCCAAACCGATGATGCTCGCGAGGCGCTTGTCATTGCGGCGCAGGTCTACGAGTCACTCGAGGAACGCATCGCGGGCCGCGGCCATCCCATCGCTGAAGGAGACGAGGGAGGCATTGTATCTCCTGTCGAATCGGTATTCGAGCCGTTTCAGTATTTGCATGAATCCCTGGTTGTGGCTGGTGTGGAACGCAAGGTAGCACTGGGCGCTGATATCGCTGCGTCGTCGATTGAGAGGGACGGGGAAAGCTACCTCATTCTAAAAGAAAAAATGACAGCGGCAAATCTTTCTGCGGTGTACTATGAGTTAAAGTCGCGCTACAACCTGACACACATCGAAGATCCCTTTTCCGAGAATGATTTCGATCTGTTTGCAACACTACAAAAACATATGCGTGACACCGTGATTATTGGCGATGATTTAACCACTACGCAAAGCGATCGCATCGCACGTGCTGCAGAGGCAGGCAGTATTTCAGCGGTCATCATTAAACCGAATCAGATAGGAACGGTGAGTGAGACACTGCATGCCATGCAAACGGCACGAAAAGCAGGAATTCATTGTATCGCAAGTCATAGGAGCGGGGACACAATGGATGATTTTATTGCAGATTTTGCCTACGCCTTTGGATGTTATGGTCTCAAGGCGGGAGCTCCCCATAAACAAGAACGACGAGTTAAATACGAACGGCTCGTAGAAATCGCCTATGCCTCTTAAACGACCTTCCATCGTAGCGACACTCGGCCCGTCTTCATATGACGCTGGAGTCCTTGAAAAAATGATTGAAAACGGTATGGATGTTGCTCGTCTCAACCTTTCGTGGGGTCCGGTGAATGAGCATGCGTACTTCACGGAGACAGTGCGCGGCATTGCAAAGCGCCTCGCAACGCGCATTCCGATAGTGTTCGACCTTTCTGGTCCTCGCGTACAGGAGAAAGGTGGTCACCATTTCGATACGCTGACGAACTCTGTTATCACGGTAAAAGATCGTGAAGATATTGTTCGTGGCACTGCACTCCAAATAGAGTATTTTGCACTCTCCTATGTGGGTAAGGCCGCAGATGTAGAAGAACTTCGCTCTCTCATACGAGAAGCGGGAGGAAGCGCTAAAATAATCGCGAAAATTGAACGAAAAATTGCACTTGAGCATGCTAAGGAAATTATCGCGGCTGCCGATGTAATAATGGTGGCGCGGGGGGACCTTGGCAACGAAGTCCCGCTCGCTGAAATTCCTTTTGATGAAATGGCGCTTATTCAAGAGGCACGCGATTGCGGTAAGCCTATTATCGTCGCAACTGACATGATGCCTTCCATGTTGGAACATCCTCAACCCGCGCGCTCGGATGTAACCGATGTCGCTTTTGCGGCAATGCAAGGAGCCGACGCTGTCATGCTTTCAAATGAGACGACGAATGGAAAATACCCCGTAGAAACGGTTTCGGTGATGCGTGCCGTACTTGAAGAGACTGCAAAACGCGGTTTTGTGTATGATATTCGGGCGCTCTAATCCATACTTCTTGGCACCGTTTCCGTTCCTGATACTATAGCAGTGAAGGGCCGTTAGCTCACTTGGTAGAGCGCATCCATGGCATGGATGAGGCAACCGGTTCGATCCCGGTACGGTCCAAAAAATATCATTTTTTGGACCGTAAGTACGCAAACTTCTTTGCGTACGACCGGGATCGAAAGGCGGAGCCATGTCGCCTGCGACAGGCGAGGGAGGGCAGGAGCCACTTAGTTTTATGGAGCCTGCAAGGCGATCAGAAAACGTAGTGAGCTGCGCCGATCCCGGTACGGCCCACAACGACGAAAGCACCATGCCTGCGCATGGTGCTTTCGCGTTGTGGACGGGCGGAGTGATGTTTCGTCAGCAGACGAAACCGCGAGCCGTGGTCACGGAATTTTTAATGCGACGGCATGAAAAATATCCGTGACCCACACCTACTACAGTCTACTTGTCTCATGCTCATGAGCGGTACTTTAGTACTCTAAGCACACATTCTGCTACTCTTGCTGTGTCCCCATACGCCACTTGCCCCCGGCACATCCTGTGCCATAGTTGATGCATGAATACACGTACATTCGTTTTATCAGCAGTTGTGGGATTACTTTGTGTTCCACTTTTTACTCATGCAATTACTATTAGCGAACTGCAAGCGCAGATTGAATCGCTTCTAGCTCAACTTGCCGCACTTCAAACGCAAGTGCCACCGCAAGCGAGTACTGTCCCGGATGTATCCCGTTGCCCGAATATTGATCGCACGCTGTCTCGCGGTATGCAAGGTGAAGACGTTAAAGAGCTCCAAAAATTCCTCATTACGTATGGATATCTCGACTCAGATTTAGCGACGGGACTCTTTGGGGCACTAACCGAAAAAGCAGTTCAAAAATTTCAAATAGCACAAGGTATTTTCGTCGCGGGTGACACGGAGGGTGGTGGGTATGGTGTCGTTGGTATTCGCACGCGCGCGGCAATAGCGAGAGTATGCGAGAGACCCGTCACCCCTGAGCCAGTCACCTATGTTCCAAACCAGTTCGCTTCGTGCCCAATTTACAATCGACCACTTTGTGTAAGTGGTGAACACCTTGAGACTGGCACTGCTGACATTAACGGCTGTCCCGGAGCGCCTGTCTGTGTAAAAGACTCGCTCATATCAACATGCCCTGCTGCAGGCGCTTGCGGACCGGGTACAACGGCCGTTACGTCGAAAGACTCAAAAGGATGCACCATCATTCTATCTTGCACACCGAATACAGGGAACTTGATAGTGACGCCATCAACCGGAAAAGCGCCGCTTTCTGTAACAATTACAGCGCCTGAGATTGCAAGTAAGCTTGCTCAATGTATCTATTCGCAGGGTTTCTACGGACCGAGCGGAAACGGCCTTTCGGTTGATTGGGGAGAAGGCGTCATGGAACCACAATACTCTGATGCGAATAGAGGTAAGAGCTGTACTTCGGCCGTTCAGACCCATACGTATACGAAGGCAGGTACCTATACGATACATGTTTGGAGCTGGCATCCAGGGCCTACCGATGCGGCAGTTTCAGATTGGGAGCAGGTAGCGACGGTCACGGTACAATAAGTCAATTAAATGAGCGCCCGGACGTGATGTCCGGGCGCTTTGTGCAATCAGTGTCACTCGCACTTACGAGCGACGAGCTCCTTCGCGAGGCTCTCCTGACCCTCGCTGATCGCGAGAATCACATGTACTGGTTTTCCGCCGAGCTCACGGGCTTTCTGTACGCTCGCTTTGATTTTGGCTCGCTCAACAACGTTAAGATCAGGAAGTTTTTCGAGTCCGCCGACCGCGCGATCAAGGGCAACCAAAGGCTGCACGATGCCTTTGTCGACAGCTTCCATGAGCGTACTCAACTCGCTCTCTGCGGTCCACAATTCGTCACAGGTCGCGGCAAGTGCATTAGACGAAGTGAGAGCGCCGACACCGATCACCAGCATCGCCGTGAACAGTTTTCTCATATCTTTCCGCATTTTTCATTCCCAATGTGTCCAGCACCAGGACTTTTTCCTAGCGAAATCACCATACAACGTATATTAAATTGCGCAAACACCGGCTCGCTGAACGAAGCGATATACTTTACCTCATGCCCGAAGAGAGAATTCTTGCCCTTGAGAAAAAAGTCGATGCTATTTTTGAGTCGGTCGAAAAAACGCGACGCTATTTTCAGTGGACACTGATTATCACCATTGCACTTGTTGTACTTCCAGCGCTCGGTCTCGTGTTTGCCATTCCATCGTTTATCTCAACCTACAACGAAACACTTGAAAGTCTTGATCTTGAAGGGCTTTAGATCTTCGTGCGGAAATTGTTGCTCGCCTCCGTACATGCTAGTATCCCGTGGGCAACAAATCTAGGGAGAGTGCCGTGTATCTACGCCTCATACGACCAATCCTTTTCGCTCTTTCGCAACGCGACGCAGAAAAAGCGCACGAACTTGCATTAAGGGCCCTTTGCTTTGCTCGTCACGAACCGGTTCGGAGTCTACTCACGATCATCACGCACACTCCGAGTCTCGAGCGGGAAGTATTCGGAATCAAGTTTAAGAATCCAATCGGATTCGCGGCTGGAATCGACAAACAAGGAACGTCGCTTCTCGGTCTCGAAGCACTCGGCTTTGGTTTTGGCGAGGTGGGCACTGTCCCTCCGCAACCTCAACCAGGAAATCCTCGTCCACGTTTGTTCAGGATTACTGAACATCAGTCGCTCATCAATGCTATGGGCTTCAATAGTGTGGGCGCAGAGCGTGTACGTGCGAATATTCAAAAATATGGATCGCCGCAGATTCCTATTGGCGTTAATGTGGGTGCAAACAAAACGACGCCGGTAGAAAAGATGGAGGAGGATTTTGTTGCGAGCATGCGGGTTCTCTATCCGATCGCACGTTACTTCACGATCAACATAAGCTCACCGAATACGCCGGGTCTTCGCGATCTTCAGGCGTATAAGCCACTTCAAAGCTTGCTTAACACGTGCACCACAGCACTTGAAGAACTTCGAGCGCAGCATGGTGAAGAAAGACGCAAACCGTATGTCGTTAAAATTGCTCCGGATATCTCAATATCTGATCTGGAAAACATCTTGACTGTCATAGTGGCTGCGAAAGCTTCAGGAATCATCATCGGAAACACGACGATCAACCGGCCGCCCTTTCTTTCGATTTCCGACGCTCGTCGTCAGGGTGGATTTAGCGGGCCTGAACTCTTCAGCAGAATGAAAGCACTCGCTGCGCATTCTAAGTTGCAAATGCCTCGGCTGCCGATCATTGCCGTCGGAGGAATTTCGAGCGCTGATCAGGCAAAGCTTCTTTTGGAAAAAGTCGGCGTTGACTTGATTCAGGTGTACACGGCCTTTGTGTACCAGGGACCACTGTTTCCCTCGCGCCTCGTACGCGGATTGAATCGTATGTAGAGAGGTTGAGTAATGAAAATTGCTGCGGCGGGGCCTTTGGCCCCGCCGCTTTCCTTTATGGATCCTCTTTGATACGCTCCGATCGGACGCCTAGGTCCTTCACATACACACAAGCATCTATGGAGAATCACGATGCCTATCACCATTGCAGGTCGTATCGCACGTCATAGCGAACCGGTCTTCTGGGGTCGGATTACGATCGACGACAATAGCGGGTTCATTACACTCGTCGAACGAGGCGAAAACCTGCAAGCGTCTCACGTGTTCGGGGCAGATTGCATCATTTTTGCCGGGCTCGGCGACGTGCACGATCACTTCCGCGAAGACAACACCGGCAAACAGAATTACAAAGAAGACTATACGACGGGTGCTGATGCCGCACTTAACGGCGGCGTCGTACACGCATCAGCCATGCCGAATACTCCGGAACCGATTACGGGAGGTCAGCAATTTCATTGGCATCGCAATAGAGTACGAGAACTGAACCACCCGGTTGTGATCCTCAATTACATCGGGATTGATGGCTCAAGCCGGCCGCTCGGAAATACCGGAGAGTATCCGTATAAGTGTTACTTTGGAAAGTCTGTCGGTCCGCTCAGTGTCATTTTTGCATCCGAGCTCGATACGATCTTATCGCACTATCGCGGCGAGTACGTGTCGTTGCATGTTGAGTACGAACCGATCGTCATCATGCACGCAGACGGCAAGACACATAGCGACCGCCGGCCAGTCGAGTGCGTGTACGAAGGGCTGCGGCTCTTGCTCCCACTTATCGAGAAATACCGCATTAAAGCAAAGCTTTGCCACTGGTCTGTGGGTGGCGATAGCTTCTCGCTCATCGAGGAGTACCGCGCACGCGGCTGCGAAATCGAACTCGAAGTCTCGCCCTTGCATCTATGGTTCGATACTTCGATGACCGACAAAGATCCGTCGCTCTGGACTACGATTCAGATGAATCCCGCGATCCAAGGCCTCGCACATAAACATCAGCTACTCTACGGCCTTAAAACCGGATTCATCCAGTATCTTGCGACCGATCATGCGCCGCATACTGAAGAAGAAAAGTTCTCGGCCTTCGCGTCGTTTTCCCGTCAATTTCCAGGAAAATCGAATAGGGAAATTGCGGAAATCATCCGCGGCAACAACGTCGAACTTTTCCACGACATTTGCTGCCGCAACAATCACAGTGGAGCACCGTGGCTTGATACCTACGGTCCTATCTGCGTATGGCTCATGAAGGAACATGCCTTTATGCCAGAAGACATCGCAAGAGTGGCTGCATTCAACCCGGGAAATTTCGTCAATCGTTTTCTCCCTGCTCAGTTCCCCGGTCGCAATTTTGGTAAGGGGTTCGGCGAAGTTGCGGAAGGCTTCATGGGATCACTCACGGTACTCAACACGAATAAGCCGACGGTCATTGAACGCCCGAATCTGAAATCGAAAGTTGGCTGGTCACCGCTCGAAGGGGAAACGCTCCCTGGAACAGTTGAAGCAGTGTTTATCGAAGGGAAGCGTTACTGAGCGCTATTCCTTACACTACGAACGGCGGCGGTCGAATGACCGCCGCCTATTTCTATTTCTTTAATATGATAGGCTCAC